>JANOAQ010000667.1:0-11107 GCA_031411195.1 Burkholderiaceae bacterium
CGCCTGGAAGGCCTCGCAGTTGCTGCAGCTGCTGATTTCGCGGTAGGTGTTCTGCGCCGGGATCCACACCTCCAGGTCGTAGGTGCGGGCCGCACCGAAGCCCATGTCGCCGGTGCACAGGGTGATGACGCGGTAAGGCAGTTCCAGCTTCTGCAGGATGGCCTCGGCATGGCCCACCATCAGTTCCAGCGTGGCCTCGCTGTGCTCGGGTGCCACCACCTGCACCATCTCGACCTTGTCGAACTGGTGCTGGCGGATCATGCCGCGCGTGTCGCGGCCGGCCGAGCCAGCCTCGCTGCGGAAGCACGGGCTGTGGGCCGTCAGCTTTACCGGCAGGTCTTCGGGCTTGAGGATCTGCTCGCGCACGGTGTTGGTCAGGCTGATCTCGCTGGTGGAGATCAGATACTGCTCGGGCTGGGCTTCATCCCCGCCGCGCAGCACCCAGAACATGTCTTCCTTGAACTTGGGCAGTTGGCCCGTGCCTTCGAGCACCTCGCGGTTGACGATGTAGGGCGTGTAGCACTCGGTGTAGCCGTGCTCGACGGTCTGCACGTCCAGCATGAACTGGGCGAGTGCGCGGTGCAGGCGGGCCGCCGGGCCTTTGAGAAAGCTGAAGCGTGCACCACTGAGCCTGGCGCCGGTTTCGAAGTCCAGGCCCAGCGGTGCGCCCAGGTCGACATGGTCTTTCACCGCAAAGTCATACGTGCCTGGGGTTCCCCAGCGGCGCACTTCCTGGTTGGCTTGCTCATCTGCGCCCAGCGGTACGCTGACATCGGGCAGGTTGGGCACCGACATCAGCATGGCAGCCAGTTCGGCCTGGATGGCCTCCAGGCGCTCGCCGCCGGCCTTCATCTCGTCAGCGATGCCGCCCACCTCGGCCATCAACGCTGAAGCGTCTTCGCCCTTGCCCTTGGCCTGGCCGATCTGCTTGCTCAACGCATTGCGGCGGGCTTGCAACTCTTCGGTACGCACCTGCAAGGTCTTTCGGTCGGTTTCGAGTGCCGTGAAGCGGGCCACATCCAGAAAGGGCTGGGGTGACTTGCGCGCCTCCAAGGCCGCCACAACGGCCGGCAAGTCACGGCGGAGCAGGTTGATATCCAACATGGTGTTTTGTCCTTCGGATCAAATTATGTGCAAACGGCACCGCGTGGGTGCCGTTCGATGCCCTGGGGGCGATCAACCGGCGGTTCACGATCGCGAGGCCGCGAACTCGCTCATCGACTTGTCACCCAGGCCCTTGGGCAAGGGGAAATGCACCGTCTCTTCCACCCCGGACATGCGGCGCACGCTCAGTGCCCCCAGGGCCTTGAGGCGGTTGATCACCTGCTGCACCAGCACATCGGGCGCCGAGGCGCCTGCCGTCAGGCCCACGCGCGGGTGGCCGTCAAACCAGGCCGGCTGCAGGTCGTCGGCCGAATCGACCATGTGGGACGGCGTGCCCAGGCGCTGGGCCAGTTCACGCAGGCGGTTGCTGTTGCTGCTGGTGGGGCTGCCCACCACGATGACGATGTCGACCTGCGGCGCCATGATCTTCACCGCGTCCTGCCGGTTCTGGGTGGCGTAGCAGATGTCCTGTTTCTTGGGTTCGCGCACATGGGGGAACACCCGTTTGACTTCGGCCAGGATGGCGGCGGCATCGTCCACGCTGAGGGTGGTTTGAGTCACCACCGCCAGTTTCTGGCCGCGCGGCCGAACCTTGACCACATCGGCCACGTCTTCGACCAGGTAGATGCCTTCGGACAACTGGCCCATGGTGCCTTCGACCTCAGGGTGGCCCTTGTGGCCGATCATGATGAACTCGAAGCCCTCTTTGGACAGCTTGGCCACCTCGACGTGCACCTTGGTGACCAGCGGACAGGTCGCGTCGAACACCTGGAAGCCACGCGCATCGGCCTCGACCCGCACCGCGCGGCTCACACCGTGGGCGCTGAACACCAGCGTGGCGCCGGGCGGCACATCGGCCAGGTCTTCGATGAAGATGGCGCCCTTGGCCTTGAGGTCGTTGACCACATAGGTGTTGTGTACGATCTCGTGGCGCACGTAAATGGGCGACCCAAAACGGGTCAAGGCCCGCTCGACGATCTCGATGGCCCGGTCAACGCCGGCACAGAAGCCGCGTGGCTCGGCCAGCAACACATCGTTGACGAGGTTGGCGGGGTCTTGATCAATGCTCATTTCACAACACCCCGATGACGTGGACTTCAAAAGTGACCGGCTGGCCGGCCAGCGGGTGGTTGAAGTCGAACAGCAGCCAGCCATCGCCTTCTTCGCGCACCACCCCGGCATAGCTGCCGCTGCCATCGGGCGTGGGGAACTGCACCACATCGCCCACGTGGTACTCGGCCAGCGGATCGCCCAGCTCGGCCAGCAGGCTGCGGCGCACGCGTTGCAGCATGTCGAGATTGCGCTCGCCAAAGGCGGCCCCGGCGGGCAGGTCGAAGGCCTGGCGCGTGCCCTCGGCCAAGCCAAGCAGGCACCGCTCCATGGCCGGCGCGAGTTGGCCGGTGCCCAGGGACAGCGTGGCGGGCTTGTCGGCGAAGGTGTTGATCACATCCGCGCCGTCGGGGCCGGCCAGCCGGTAGTGCAGGGTCAGGAACGACCCCTCCAAAATGGTGTTCACGCCGATGGGGGATGGGATGGGGGATGCGGCGCACCGCGCGCTGCACATAGACTGACCCGCATTCTACGGGCCTGCCTCCTGGCCCCAACTGTCCGCACCCTGACTGCACAGCACCCTGCCCCATGTCCCTGAAGGATCTGCCCGCCCAGGCCCGCCCTCGCGAAAAGCTCTTGCAGCACGGTGCTGCCAGCCTGGCCGATGCCGAGTTGCTGGCTTTGCTGCTGCGCACCGGGCTGAAGGGCCAAGGCGTGCTGCAACTGGCCGAAAGCGTGCTGGCGCGCATGGGTGGCTACGCCGGCCTGCTGCATGCCGACGCGGCGGATCTGGCGGGCATCAAAGGCCTGGGCCCCGCCAAGCGGGCCGAGCTGGCAGCGGTGATCGAAATGTCGCGACGCGCCCTGGCGCAAAAGCTCACCGCGTCACCGGTCTTCGACACCCCACAGGCCGTGAAGGACTACCTGCAGCTGCAGCTGGGTGCCCTTCAGCACGAGGTATTTGCAGTGCTGTTTCTTGACAGCCAGCATCGCCTGATCAGCCTGGAGCGCCTGTTCACCGGCACCTTGAGCCAGACCAGTGTCTACCCGCGCGAGGTGGTCAAGCGGGCGCTGGCGCGCAATGCCGGCGCGGTGATCCTGGCGCACAACCACCCTTCGGGTGTGGCCGAGCCCTCGCGTGCCGATGAATTCCTCACCCAGTCGCTCAAGTCGGCACTGGCCCTGGTGGACGTGCGGGTGATCGACCATTTGGTGGTGGGCCAGGGGCATGTCGTCAGCTTTGCCGAGCGGGGGCTGCTGTGATCCCGCCGCAGCGCCGCCGTGGCCGGCGCGCCGCTCTCAGCGTGGCCAGCCTGGCGGAACTTGGCAGCCTGCGCGACACGCTGCAGCGCCAGGCCCGTGAAGCGGCCGAACACGCCGCCCGCGAGCTGGCCGCCCAGCGCCTGCGCGCCCGTCAGCAGCAGGCCCACCACGACCTGTTTGCCCGCACGGTGGGCCCGGTGCACCGCCTGCCCGAGCGCCACCTGGCCGACATCGAACTGCCGCGCCCGCCGCCCCACCCGCGCCAGCGTGAGCTCGATGAAGCCGCGGCCCTGGCCGAATCCCTGTCGGACGAAGTCACGCTGGAAAGCCTGCTGCTGACCGATGACGGTCTGAGCTTTCGCCGCCCTGGCATCGGCCCCGACGTGGTCAACAAGCTGCGCCGTGGGCACTGGGCGCTGCAAGGGCAGATCGACCTGCACGGCTACAACCGCGAGGAAGCCCGTGACCTGCTGGCCGGCTTTGTGCGCGAAAGCCACCGCCGAGGCATGCGTTGCCTGCGGGTGGTGCATGGCAAGGGCCTGGGATCGCCGGGCCGCCAGCCGGTGCTCAAGGGCAAGGTGCAGCGCTGGCTGGCGCAATGCGGCGAGGTGATCGCCTTCGCCCAGGCCACCGGCCCCCAAGGTGGCGCCGGCGCCCTGGTGGTGCTGCTGGCGGGCCTGGCACGCTGAAGACGCCAATGTTCAGATCACGTTAAGACTTCAACCATCCAATACCGGGCACACCTGCCCGGAGTCTGGATGAATCTGCTGCTGCTCGAAGATGATCTGGACCTCGGCCGCGCCGTGGCATACGGCGCCGGGCCTGACGTTACCGCCCCCAGGGCACTCACCCGCCTTGGTTGCGCATCCAGTCGGCGGTGCCGAAAAAACTCTCGGCCAGGCGCTGGGCCAGCGCCACCTCCACCCCTTGCTCGGCCATGGCCTGGCCCATGCAGGCGAGCCACTGGTCGCGCTCGGCAATGCCGATGGCAAACGGCAGGTGGCGGGCGCGCAGGCGCGGGTGGCCAAAGCGCTCGATGTAGTGGTTGGCCCCCCCAAGCCAACCGCACAGGAACCAGTGCAGCTTGTCGCGTGAGCCGTCCAGGGTGGACGGGTGCAAGCGGCGGATGCCGGCAAAGCCGGGCTCCAGGTCCATCAGGTCATAAAAGCGGTCGACAAGGGCACGCACCGCCGGTTCGCCGCCCAGACGCTCGAAAGGGGTGGGGCCGGTTGGCTCGGTTGCTTCGCTCATGGCGTGACAGTGTGCCAGTGCCTTGAAAGGCAATATGCAATTTGACTGATGTTGAAGAGGCGCCTATCGTGTACGCCCTGGGCTGGCGCCTTGCCGGCCGGAGAATCTCATGTGCACTCGCTCCATCATCGCCAGCCTCTTGCTGGCTGCGGCCAGCACCGCAGCCTGGGCACAGGACAAGGTGGTCTACCACGTCAATGATGCCCAGGGCCAGGCGCTGGCCACACTGCGAAATATCCGCAACCACCTCGACACCGACCCCACGGCCAAGATCACCCTGGTGACCCATGCCCAGGGTGTCGACTTCCTGATGGAAGGCGCCAAGGACCGCAATGGTGGTGCTTACGCGGCCACGGTGTCGGCCCTTGTCAACCAGGGCGTGAAGTTCGAGGTCTGCGAGATCACCTTGAAAAACCGCAGTCTGAAGAAGGAACAGTTCATCCAGGAAGCCGACTTCACACCGTCCGGCGTGGTGCGCCTGACCAAGCTGCAGTTGCAAGGCTGGGCCTATATCAAGCCCTGAGCGCCTGGCCTGATCAGGGTGGCAACAGCTTGGTGGCCGCCGCTGCCAGCGCCAACGCCGCCGGACTGCCAGGGGCCACATCCATCAGCAATTGACGGCGCAGGACGGCATCACGCACGGCAGGGTCCATCGGCACCTCGCCCACCAACTGCAACTTCATGGGGGCCGCCAGCGTCGGGTTGACGAAGCGGTCCACCACCTGCTGCAACTGGCCGCGCACGGTACGGCCTTCACCCTTGCGCTGGGCCTGGTTGACCAGCAGGCGCATCGGCCGCGCAGTTTGCGTAGCGGCCAGCACCTTGAGGGTTGCGTAGGCATCCGTCAGCGACGTCGGCTCGGGCGTGGCCACCATCAGCACTTCGTCTGCCAGAGAGACGGTGAACAACACCACGTCGGAGATGCCGGCACCGGTGTCGAGCAGCACTTGGTCGAATCGCGGGCGTACCTGCGCGATCACTTCGATCAGCCTGTCGCGCACTTCAGGGGTCATGCGCGAATACTCCACCAGGCCCGACCCGGCCAGCAGCACGGTGAAGCCGCCGGGGGCGGGCTGCAGGGCATCGTCCAGCGCCACGCCCTTGGTCAGCACATCATGCAGCGTGATGCGGGCGGACAGGTTGAGCAACACGTCAAGGTTGGCCAGCCCCAGGTCGGCATCCAGCACCAGCACGCGCTGGCCGGCGCGGGCCAATGCCGCGGCCAGGTTGGCGGCCACAAAGGTCTTGCCTACGCCACCTTTGCCGCTGGTGACGGCGGTGATGCGGGCACCTGGCTGGCCTGGTGGACGCCCCGGTGGATGCCCCGATGGCTGGCCCGATGGATGGGGTACTGCGTCGCTCATTCGGAATCCTGGGTCTTGGGGCTGGCGCCACGGGTGCGACGGGTCGAGCGGCGGGGTGCACTGGGCGGCGCACCCAGCAACAGGTCACGTTCCTGCAGGCTGACCTGGGAGGCGGCGATCTGTTCCAGGCACACCCGGTCGCGGCCTTCGGCCTTGGCGCGGTACAGCTGCAGATCGGCCCGCTGCAGCCAGATGCTGGGTGTGGACCGCACCCACTGTGGCGCAAACGCGCCACCCACGCTGACGGTGACGGACAGCGGCGAGCCGTCACCCAGCTTGACCACGCTGCTGGCGACGCGGCGGCGCACGCGCGCGGCCACCTGCGGCCCGAAGGCCTGAGGGCAGTTGGGCAACAGCACGGCGTATTCTTCGCCGCCAATGCGGGCCACCAGGTCCATGGGACGCACGCTGTCGGTCAGGGCCTGGGCCACGGCGCGGATGACCTGGTCGCCCACGCCGTGGCCGTGCTTGTCGTTGACCCGCTTGAAATGGTCGATGTCGACCATCAGCAGCATGGCCGATTCGCCCGAGCGCGCCACCCGATCCACCTCGCGGGCCAGGGCCAGTTCGAAGTTGCGGCGGTTGGCCAGGCCCGTGAGCGCGTCCCGGCTGGACAAATCCACCAGGCCATCAATCAGGGCCTGGAGATACAGCGCCGAGTGCGGCGCATGCAGCGACTCGGCCTGGCCGGCCTGGCGCAGCAGGGCCAGGGCAGTGTCCAGGCGCAGGCCGGGCACAGCATCGTCGGGAAAGTTGGTGGGCGTGGGTTCCACAGGCACGGACAGGGGCGGCCCTGAGGCGGGTTCAACCCAGTCTAGCAGCGGCCCATGGGGCCTCAAGTGATGGATTTGCAGGCCGATATTGAACCAATTCGCGGGCTTCGGCACCGGTTTGCGGCCACAGACTCCAGGCCACCCGGGCCACCGACCCGCGCCCGGCCGGCGCCTGATGCAACCGGCCCCACGACGCGAGCGATTCTGCACACCATGTCCGAGACCTTGTCCCGCCAAACCGGCCCCGTGTCGAGTTCCGCTGTCGATCAGGAGTTCAGTTTTTCACCCGCAGATTTTGAACGTGTGCGTGAACTGATCTACCAGCACGCCGGCATCAGCCTGAACGCCGGCAAGCAAGCCATGGTGTACAGCCGCTTGTCGCGGCGGTTGCGGGAAACCAGCCACCGCTCGTTCGCGGCCTATCTGCAATGGCTGCAGGCCAATACCGGCACCTCGGGTGAAACCGAGTGGCAGGAGTTCATCAACTGCCTGACCACCAACCTGACGTCCTTTTTCCGTGAAGAGCACCACTTCCATGCCCTGGTCGATGACCTCAAGGGCATGACGGGGCGGCCGCTGCGCATCTGGTGCAGCGCGGCATCCACCGGCGAAGAGCCCTACTCCATCGCCATGACGGTGGTCGAAACCCTTGGCAACAACGCCAATGTGCGCATCGTCGCCAGTGACATCGACACCAAGGTGCTGGCCACGGCCCAACGTGCGGTCTACGACGTGGATTCGCGCGGCTTGTCCCCCGAGCGCCTGCACCGACACTTCTTGCGCGGCAAGGGTGCCAATGCGGGCTTCGTGCGCATCAGGCCAGAGCTGGCGAAGCTGATTGAATTCAGGCCCTTCAACCTGATGAGCCGCAGTTGGTCCCTGGGCGAGCCTTTCGATCTGATCTTCTGCCGCAACGTGATGATCTATTTCGACAACGCCACCCAGCGCCAGGTGCTGCAACAGATGCACGGCGTGCTCAAGCCCCAAGGCCTGCTGTATGTGGGCCACTCCGAAAACTTCACCGACTCGCGCGATCTGTTTCACCTGCGCGGCAAGACCATCTACCAGCGGGCCTGACGCCGCATCCTGATGAAAGCTGCTGCTCGCGCCGCCAAGGTCACCGCCAAGGTCACCGCCAAGGTCGTCGCCAAGGATGCAGCCGCTGGCCGGGTGGGCTGACCGGCCGGCATTGAAGTTCCACCCCAGGCTGCCGATAAAACGCGGAGCAAGAATTTCAGCCCATGATGCCTCCCCCCCCCACGGCGCGTGCGCCGGCCGCCCGACCAGCCTTGCCAGCAGGTACCGCCACCATCCTGGGCGGCTCGCCGAGGCTGGATCGACTGAAGGCCCTGCCCCGCAAGCCCGGTGAAGCATCCTTCTTTTACTGGGACGCTCACTTTCGCAACGAAGCGGTCAAGGTATTGCCGGGAGAGTACTTCGTCTACGAGGAGGACATCCTCATCACCACCACGCTGGGCTCCTGCATTGCGGCCTGCATCTGGGACCGGGATCGGCGCATTGGCGGCATGAACCACTTCATGCTGCCCGAGGGCACCGGAGACTCCGGTCGCTATGGCAGCTATGCGATGGAAATACTGATCAACGAGCTGTTGAAAAAAGGCGCCTCGCGCCTGACGCTGGAGGCCAAGATCTTCGGCGGCGGCGCTGTCATCGGCGGCATGAACAGCATCAATGTGGGCGAACGCAACACGCAGTTCGTCATCAATTACCTGCAGACAGAGCGCATCCCCATCGTCAGCCGCGATGTGCTGGAAATCTATCCACGCAAGGTCTGCTTCCTGCCCGCCAGCGGCAAGGCCATGGTCAAGCGCCTGGCGCCAACCCACAACGACACCTTCGTGGCGCAGGACCGGGCAGCGGCTCAACGTGCAGTGCCCGTGGCCACCTCGGGTGGCTCGGTGGATCTGTTCTGAAGCAACGAGAGCACATACGACATGGCCAAGACAACCGTGGTGGTGGTGGACGATTCGGCGCTGGTGCGCGGCTTGCTGGCCGAGATCATCAACCGGCAGCCCGACATGGAATGCATCGGCGCGGCCAGCGACCCGCTGGTCGCACGCGAGATGATCCGCAACCTCAACCCCGACGTGATCACGCTGGATGTCGAGATGCCGCGCATGGACGGCATCGACTTCCTGAGCAAGCTGATGCGCCTGCGGCCCATGCCGGTGGTGATGGTCAGCACCCTGACCGAGCGCGGCGCCGAGGTCACCCTGCGGGCGCTGGAGTTGGGTGCCATCGACTTCGTGGCCAAGCCCAAGATCGGGGTGGCCGATGGCTTGCGCCTGCTGGCCGAGGACATCACGGAAAAGGTGCGCATTGCCGCGCGCGCACATGTTCGGCGCCTGCCACCAGCGGCCGCACCGGCCGGCACCTCGCCTGCATCGTCGGCGGCAGGCGTGCGACCAGCAGCACCCGTTTCCAACCTGGGCCGGCTGTCCACCGAGAAGATCATCTTCATCGGTGCGTCCACCGGTGGCACCGAGGCCACCAAGGAAGTGCTGATGAACCTGCCGCCTGACTCACCGGCGGTGGTCATCACCCAGCACATGCCACCGGGTTTCACCAAGAGCTATGCCGCACGGCTGGACAGCCTGTGCCGCATCCGGGTGAAAGAGGCGGTGGACGGCGACCGCATCCTGCCGGGCCATGCCTACATCGCGCCGGGCGGCCTTCATCTATCAGTTGAGCGCTCGGGCGCCAACTACGTGGCCCGCGTACGTGATGGTGAGCCCGTCAACCGCCACAAACCCAGCGTCGAGGTGTTGTTCGAATCCGCTGCCAAGGTGGTGGGCCCCAATGCCGTGGGCGTGATGCTCACCGGCATGGGCGCCGACGGTGCCCGCGCGATGAAAGCCATGAAGGACGCCGGCAGCTGGAACGTTTGCCAGGACGAGGCCAGCTGCGTGGTTTTCGGCATGCCGCGCGAAGCGATCGCGCATGGCGCCGCGCATGAAGTGCTGCCCCTGCAGCGCATCGCACCAGCGGTGGTCGAGCGGCTGCGCAACACGGTCGGCGCGGCGATGCACCGGGTATAAGCCCCCCCGAAGCGCCTGCAGCGCTCCCCCCAGGGGGCGCCGCCAGTGGCCCGGCAAAGCCGGCTCCACGGCGTCTGCTTGCTCAGTCGTGTGGCAGGAAGAGCTGCTGCAGGTTGTTGAGAAAGTCGAAGCCGCGCACGCTGGGCCACACCCGCTCGAAGTTGCGCTCGATCAAACCCTGGGCCTCGGCCTGCGCCAGCGGCTGGGCAATGGCGCTCAGCGGCAGGCCGGTACGGGCGGTGAAGTCGGCCAGCGCAAAGCCTTCGCGCAGGCGCAGGGTGTTGAGCATGAACTCGAACGGCAGCTGCTTGCGCGGCACTTCGTCGTCGTTGCTCATGGCCGTGCCGGCCAGGGCCTGCGCCATGTAGGTTTGCGGCTCGCGCCAGCGCACCTGGCGCACCACCCGGTGCGGGTAGCTCAACTTGCCATGCGCGCCAGCGCCGATACCCAGGTAGTCGCCGAACTGCCAATAGTTCAGGTTGTGCCTGCAGCGGTGGCCAGCGCGGGCAAAAGCCGACACCTCATAGCGGCCCAGACCGGCGGCGGCGGTGCGCTCGGTGATCAGGTCGAGCATGTCGCTGGCCAGGTCGTCGTCGGGCAGATCGGCGGGCGGTGCCGTCGCAAACCGGGTATTGGGCTCGACGGTGAGGTGGTAGATCGACAGGTGCGGCGGCTCGAAACCCAGCGCGGTGTCCAGATCGGCCTGCAGCTGCGACAGGCTCTGCCCCGGCAGCGCGTACATCAGGTCGAGGTTGAAGGTGTCGAAGCTGGCCGCCGCTTCGGTCAGCGCCGCCCTGGCCTGCGCCCCGTCGTGCACCCGGCCCAGCTTGGCCAGCATCGCGTCGTCGAAGCTCTGCACGCCCACCGACAGTCGCGTGACGCCGGCCGCGCGAAAGGCCCGGAAGCGCGCCCGCTCAAAGCTGCCGGGGTTGGCCTCCAGCGTGATCTCGCAGCCCGGCAACAGCGGCAGGCGGGCGCGGATGTCGGCCAGCAGGCGGTTGATGCCATCGGGCGAAAAAAGGCTGGGCGTGCCGCCACCGATGAAGATGCTGATCACCGGCCGACCCCACACCTGGGGCAAGGCCGCTTCCAGATCGGCGATCAGGGCATCGAGGTAGCGCTGCTCGGGCAGGCCACCGTCCACCGCCTCGGGACGGGCGTGCGAATTGAAATCGCAATACGGGCACTTCGCAATGCACCACGGCAAGTGCACATACAGCGACAGTGGCGGTGGCTCACCCAG
>JANOAQ010000668.1:0-2387 GCA_031411195.1 Burkholderiaceae bacterium
CCCACAGCAACTCGGACACGCTCACGCCGGGTGCTCCGTTGCGCGCAATCGCCACCAGGCCCAGGCCATGCCCAGGCTGCCCAGGCCCAGCACCACACCTGCCATGGGCCAACGCAGGTAGCCCACCATCAGCCAGGTGGCGGCGCCCAGCGCCCCGCAGGCCGGCAGGCCCATCGGGTTGGTCTTGAGCGTGCGCGACAGTTTGATGGCCGTGGCCACGATCAGGCCGGCGGCCACGGCACCCATGCCGCGCAGGGCGCCAACCACCCACGGGTTATCGGCAAAGTTTTGGTACAACGTGGTCAGGCCCAGCACGATGGCCAGCGGCAGCAGCAGCAGCCCGGCACACGAGGCCAGCGCTCCGCGCCAGCCGAAAAAGCGGTCGCCGATGACGATGGCGATGTTGATGATGTTGGGGCCGGGCAGCACCTGGCCCAGGGTGAGCAGTTCGACAAACTGCTGCGGGCTCAACCAGCGTTCGCGCTCGACCAACTCACGGTGTGCCACCGGCAGCACGCCGCCAAATCCTTGCAGTGCCAGCCGGTTGAAGGCCCGAAACATGGCGCCCGGGCTGGCCGGGCGGCGCAGCGGCGCTTGGCTTTCGCCCGGGTCTGCCGGCAGCACACTCAACGAATCACCTTGAGCGCCTCGGGATTGACGATGTTGCTCGGCTGGTTGCCGATGAAATTGACGATGTTGTCGAACGCGGCGCCGAAGTACAGCTCGTAGCTGTCCTGCTCCACGTAGCCGATATGGGGCGTGCAAATGGCGTTTTCCAGGCGCAGCAGCGGATGCCCCTGCAAGATGGGCTCGGCCTCGAACACGTCCACCGCCGCCAGGCCCGGCCGCCCCTTGTTGAGGGCCGAGACCAGGGCGTTTTCTTCCACCAGCTCGGCGCGGGAGGTGTTGACGAACAGCGCGGTGGTCTTCATGCGGGCCAGGTCATCGAGCCGCACGATGCCCCGCGTGTCGTCGTTCAGGCGCAAGTGCACGCTGAGCACATCGCATTGCTCGAAAAACGCTTCACGCGATTCGGCCACCAGGAGGCCGTCGGCCAAAGCGCGTTGGCATGAGGCTTCGCGGCCCCACACCATCACCTGCATGCCGAAGGCCTTGCCGAACCCTGCCACCAGCTGGCCGATCTTGCCGTAGCCCCACACCCCCAGGGTGCGGCCGCGCAGCACCATGCCCAGGCCGAAATTCGGTGGCATGGAGGCCGCCTTCAAGCCGCTTTGCTGCCAGGCGCCGTGCTTGAGGTTGCCGATGTACTGCGGCAGGCGCCGCATGGCGGCCATGATGAGGGCCCAGGTCAGCTCGGCCGCGGCCACAGGTGAGCCGGTGCCTTCGGCCACTGCAATACCCAGGCGGGTGCAGGTATCGACGTCGATGTGCGATCCCACCTTGCCCGTCTGCACGATCAGGCGCAACTTGGGCAGCTTTTCAAGCAGCGCGCGCGGAAACTGCGTGCGCTCGCGGATCAGTACCAGCACTTCGGCTTCTCGCAGGCGCACCGACAACTGGCCGATGCCCTTGACCGTATTGGTGAAGACCTTGGCGCTGTAAGGCTCCAGCCGTGTGGCGCAGCGCAACTTGCGCACGGCGTCCTGATAGTCGTCGAGGATGATGATGTTCATGGTCGTGCGCGCGATTGTGCCGCGTCCTGCACAAAGTTCACCCGGGCGCTAGCATCGTCGGTTGCCCCACTGGGGCGCCCACCCTTGGAGAACCCCCATGACGATCTCGATGTATTCGGCCAGCGTACCCTTGTTCAAGCGCCAGCTCGGCGCCCTGCTCGACTGGCTGGACAAGGCCGAGGCCCTTGCCAAGGAGCGCCAGTTCGACGTCAACAACTACCTGCAGCTGCGCCTGGCGCCCGACATGCTGCCCTTCGTGGCGCAGATCCGCATTGCCGGCGATGGCGCCAAGGCCTGCGTGGCGCGCCTGGCGGGCTTGGAAGCCCCCAAATTCGAGGACAACGAAACCACCTTCGCGCAGTTGCGCGAACGGGTTCAGAAAACGCTGGACTACATCGACTCGGTGGCCGCCTCAGCCATCGATGGCAGTGAAGAGCGCGACATCGTCATCCCCATGCGTACGCGCGAAGCGTTGCAGTTCAAGGGCTTGTTCTACCTGCAGCATTGGGCGCTGCCCAATTTCTACTTTCACGTGACCACCGCTTACGCGCTGTTGCGCAACGCTGGCGTGGTTCTGGGCAAGCAGGATTTTCTGGCGGTGGGCTGAGATGTCCGCCCCCACGTCGCTTCGCTCCTGCCCCCCGAGGGGGTGCTCAGCCGCCTTGGGGCGGCCCGGCGCCGGCTGATGTCCGCCCCCACGTCGCGTCGCGCCTGCCCCCCGAGGGGGTGCTCAGCCGCCTTGGGGCGGCCCGG
>JANOAQ010000669.1:0-1946 GCA_031411195.1 Burkholderiaceae bacterium
GCTGCCCGCAGGCGCAACCACAAGCCCTGTCGGCGCAGCATCAGCAGGGCCACACCGAATTCGATGCCCATCATCAGGATGAATTGCACGCCCATGCCGGCAAACGAGTGGGCATAGCTGTTGTAGGCCAACCCGGTGCGGGCGGTGGCGGCCACGGCCCGGGTGGTGAAGGGCATGTTGAAGCCGCCGGCGGCCGCAGCGCTGGCGCCCGCAGCCGATGCGGATGCCGGCGCGGACCCGGATGCGGATGCGGATGCGGATGCGGATGCGGATGCGGATGCGGCCGGCTGCTGCACCTTGGCCACGCTGTCGAACAAGGCCAGCAAGTCGCGTCGTCGGGCGTCGTCCATGCCGGTGCCCTGGGCCACGTCACGCCGCATGCTGGTCATCCAGTCGCTGCCACCGGGGCCCTGGGCGCCACCGCCGAACAGGTTGCCCCCCACGGCCGCCATCAGGTGCTGGGCCAGCAGGCCATTGACCATGGGCAGCACCATCTGCTGCGACGGGTCATGGTGGATGGTGATCACCGGTTTGGCGGCGCCGCCGAACATGGCGCCCGGGGTGGCATGGCCCAGCCCGGCCGGCAGCACGATGGCCGCGCGCTGCTGGCCCTGAACCACGGCTTGGCGGGCGTCGGCCTCGGGCATCTGGCTCAAGGTGAGGCTGGGTTCGGCCTGCAGGGCAGCGACCACCTGCTTGGACAGCGCGCTGCCGTCCAGGTCGGTGATGGCCACCGGGATGCGCGAGACCTTGGCCTGCTTGCTGTCGAACAGATAGCCGAAAAAGGCCGCGATGAAAATGGGCGCCAACAAGCCCATGACCAGCGCGCGCCGGTTGGACAGGTAGAGCACCAGGTCGGTTCGCACCAGTGCCAGGAAGGCGCCGAAACGTGTGGCTTGGCCCATGGGCTTGGCGGCGGGCAGGGCAGCGTTGTTCATGAAAGGCTCAATCCCGCAGTTGGCGGCCGGTGAGGGCCAGGAACACGTCTTCCAGGTTGGCGCGGCTGCTGGCCAGGTGGCTCACCTCGTGGCCACGGCCGGCCAGCCAGGCCAGCACCGCAGCGGCCGGTGCGGCCAGGCCGGCGCTGCCGGGCAGCCCCAGGTTGAGGCTGCTGCCTTGCTGGGCGACCGCCTGGGCACCGGTGTCGCGGGCCAGAGCCTGGCCGTCCACGACGCCGCTCACGGTGAGTGTCAGGGTCTGCACCACGGGCAGGTGCTGGTACAGCGCTTCGAGCGTGCCTTCGGCCACCACCCGGCCATGGTCCACCACCACCAGCCGATCGCACAGGCGCTCGGCCTCTTCCATGTAGTGGGTGGTGTAGAGCAGGGCCTTGCCCCGGCTGCGCAGGGTTTCCAGGTTGTCGAAGATGGCGTTGCGGCTTTGCGGATCGACGCCCACCGTGGGCTCGTCGAAAAGCAGGATGTCGGGGTCGTGCACCAGGGCGCAGGCGATGTTCAGCCGCCGCTTCATGCCGCCGCTGAAGGTGGACGGTTTGTCGCGCGCACGGTCGGCCAGGCCCACCAGGGCCAGGGCATCGGCCACGCGGCCGGCCAGCAAGCCACCGCCCAGGCCGTAGAGGGCGCCGAACAGGCGCAGGTTGGCCTCGGCGCTGAGGTCGTCGTAGATCGCCAGGTCTTGCGGCACCAGGCCGATGCGCTGCTTGAGTGCGCTGTTGCCCTCGGCCATCACGCCATCGGCGATGTGCACCTCGCCTCGGTCGGGTGTGGCCAGGCCGCACAGCATGGCCACCGTGGTGCTCTTGCCGGCACCGTTGGGGCCCAGCAGCCCGACGATTTCGCCAGCGGCCAGGGTGAGCGACAGGTCAGCGACCACGGCACGCTGGCCGTAGGACTTGTGCAGGGAGCGGGCTTGCAGCATGGGTGGGGCCGTGCAACGGCGTGGGATGGATGTGGGCATCTTGCCAGCGGGCTGGCGCCCGGCGCGCC
>JANOAQ010000670.1:0-2963 GCA_031411195.1 Burkholderiaceae bacterium
CATTGAACACCGGTCCGCTGGCCGGCCTGAAGGTGCTTGAGCTCGGCCAGCTCATCGCCGGGCCCTTTGCCGGCAAGACGCTGGGCGACTTTGGCGCCGAGGTGGTCAAGATTGAGCCACCGGGCGATGGCGACCCGCTGCGCAAGTGGCGCATGCTGCACAACGGCACCAGCGTGTGGTGGCAGGTGCAAAGCCGCAACAAGCAAAGCGTGGTGCTCGATTTGCGCACCGACGAAGGCCGTGCCGACTGCGCCCGTCTGGCGGCCCAGGCCGATGTGCTGATCGAGAACTTCAAGCCCGGCACGATGGAAAAGTGGGGCCTGGGCTACGACACCCTGGCCGCCGCCAACCCGGGCCTGATCATGCTGCGCATCAGCGGCTACGGCCAGACGGGCCCCTACCGCGACCTGCCCGGCTTTGCCGTGGTGGCCGAGGCCATGGGCGGCCTGCGCTACCTGATGGGCGAACCCGGCCGCCCGCCGGTGCGCGCCGGCGTCAGCCTGGGCGACACCCTGGCCGCGCTGCACGGCGTGATCGGCGTGCTGCTGGCGCTGCAGGCGCGGGCCGCGTCGGTGTCGGCCGAGGCGCCCAAAGGGCGCGGCCAGGTGGTGGACGTGGCGCTTTACGAGTCGGTCTTCAACTGCATGGAAAGCCTGCTGCCCGAGTTCAGCGCCTTTGGCGCGGTGCGCCAGCCGGCGGGCTCGGCCTTGCCCGGCATCGCGCCCAGCAATGCCTACCGCTGCGCCGACGGCCAGGTGGTGATCGGCGGCAACGGCGACAGCATCTTCAAGCGCCTGATGGTCGCCGTCGGCCGCAATGACCTGGCAAACGACCCCGGCCTGGCCGACAACGCCCAGCGCGCCACCCGCGCCGACGAACTGGACGCCGCCATCACCGCCTGGACGGTGCAGCGCCCGGTGGCCGGCGTGGTGGCCGTGATGCAGGCCGCCAGCGTGCCGGTGGGCCGCATCTACACCGTGGCCGACATCGCCGCCGACCCGCACTTCCAGGCGCGCGGCATGCTGGGCCAGGCCACCACGCCCGATGGCCTGACCCTGGCCGTGCCGGGCATCGTGCCCAAGCTCAGCGCCACGCCCGGCAGCGTGCGCAGCCCGGCGCCCAGCCTGGGTGAACACACAGCGTTGGTGCTGGCCGCCTTGCGCGCATGCCGGGAGCCCACGTGAGCGCGCCAGGCCACTGCCCAGCGCCAATCCCGCAGCGCACAACCTCAAGGTTCGTCCAGTGAGCATCGACCGCTACCTCGCCGGCCTGCGTGCCCGTTACGACACCTTGGCCTTGCGCCCACCCGCCTCAGCGGCTGACGAAACCACCCGCCTGCAGGGCCAGGCCGCTGTCGCCCGGGCCTTGATCGATTGGTGCCAGGCTGGCGCCGGCCCCGGCGACTGTTCTGCCTGGCAGCCCGGCGCACGCCCGGCGGTAGACCTGCGCCTGAGCGCCGCCGCGCTGCGCGGACCCGCAGGCTTTGACGCGGCCACCACTGCCTGGGCAAACGCCCTGGGCCGGCAACTGGACGGTGGCACCCGGCTGGATGCGCTGCCCAGCGGCGATGGCCGGCGCTGGCGCCTGCAGATCAAGCTGACCGAAGCCGCCTGGTGGCGCGCACGTCAGCCCGCCGATCCGTGGGATGTCGGCTGGGCCATCGACACCCTGCCCGCGCTGCGCCAGATGCTGGGCGTGTGGATGCCGCGCCGCGCCACCCTGGTGCTGGCCGACGCGGCGCAGTTCGACATGCTGGCACCCAGCCTGGGGCGCCTGTGGCAGCGCCAGGACGACTTTCGCCACCCGGTGCGCTGGCTGTGGGTGGGCGGTGCGGCGGACGTGCCGGCCCGGCACGGCCTGCCGCTGCGCCGTTTCGCGCTGGCATGATGGGGCGCCCGCCGGCGGCCACACACGTGCCGGCGGCCCGTGTCCGGCGGCCCGCAGGCCGCTGGTACACTAAAAAGATGTTCATCACGCGCACTCAGACCAAAGGGTCGGCCGACCGGGGAGCCTGGCCCTGGCGACGCTTTCTTGCATCGGTCTGATGTGCCGTAGGCCGCACCACGCGGGGTAAAGCGACCCCCGGGTGCACGTGCCTCGCGGCCCCGGGATGGGGCGCCGCCGCTGCTGCAGCAGCCCCTGCTCACCGCTGAAATCCAGCACCGTCTGCCGCCCGTTGCGCCTCCGTGCGCCCGCGCCAGAGCCTCCAGGAGTTGTGCACCGTGATCACCGAACTTGAATTCAAGAGCCTGGCTGCCCAGGGCTTCAACCGAATCCCCCTGCTCAGCGAGGCCTTTGCCGACCTCGAAACCCCGCTGTCGCTCTACCTCAAGCTGGCGGGCAGCGCCAAGCACAGCTTCTTGCTGGAATCGGTGGTTGGCGGTGAGCGTTTCGGCCGCTACAGCTTCATCGGCCTGCCCGCGCGCACCCTGCTGCGCGCCACCGACTTCGTCACCGAGGTGGTGACCGACGGCGAAGTGGCCGAGCGCCACGAGGGCAACCCGCTCGACTTCATCGAGGCCTATCAGCAGCGCTTCAAGGTGGCCCTGCGCCCTGGCTTGCCGCGCTTTTGTGGCGGGCTGGCCGGGTACTTCGGCTACGACGCGGTGCGCTACATGGAGCCCAAGCTGGCCAAGACGGTCAAGACCGGCGGCCTGGACACGCCCGACATCCTGCTGCTGCAGACCGAAGAGCTGGCGGTGATCGACAACCTGTCGGGCCGGCTCTACCTCATCGTCTACGCCAACCCCAGCGAGCCCGAGGCCTACTTCAAGGCCAAGCGCCGGCTGGCCGACCTGGGCGACAAGCTGCGTTACTCGGTTACCGCGCCGCCGGTCAAGCGGGGCCAGGCGCACCCGGTCGAGCGGGAGTTTTCCAAGGCCGACTACCTGGCCGCCGTGCTGCACAGCAAGGAGTTGATCGCCGCTGGCGACATGATGCAGGTGCAGATCGGCCAGCGCCTC
>JANOAQ010000671.1:0-2819 GCA_031411195.1 Burkholderiaceae bacterium
CCGGTGGGCGTGGTGTTGGTCATCACCGCAGTGAAATGCTCGTCAACCAGCGGAATGTCGTAGATGCTGGTGGACACCCAGGGCCCGATCAGGCACTGGATGGCCACACCCGTTGCGGTGGCATAACCGCCCACATTGGCGATGCCCCGCACCCGCAAGGCCAGCACCTTGCCGTTGGCGTCCAGCGCCAGCTCGGCACGGCTGACCACGTCGCGGCCATGCACCGCACCGAGAAACTCTTCAATCCGGTCGGCGCGCCACTTCACCGGGCGCTTGAGTTGCCAGGCGGCAAAGCCCACGGCGATGTCTTCGGGGTAGATACCGGTCTTCATGCCGAAGCCGCCACCCACGTCGCCCACCAGCACGCGCACCGCTTCAACGCTCAGGCCGGGGATGGCATCGACCAGGCCGCCGCGCACCGCGCTGGGCATCTGGCTGGACAGCCGCACCACCAGGCGGCTGGCGTCCGGGCCCTCGGCCGGCACCTGGGCCGACACCGCACGCGGCTCGATCGGGCTGGGCGCCAGGCGCTGGTTGTCCACATCGACCGAAACCGTGCAGGCTGCGGCGGCAAACGCGGCGGCCGTGGCCGCCGCATCGCCGTGGCGCATGGCGGCGGCGATGTTGTCGGGCGCGTCGTCGCACAGCACCGGGGCGCCGTGCTGCATGGCGTCGAAGGCGTTCACCACGGCGGGCAGCTCTTCGTACTCCACCTCGATGGCGTCGGCCGCCGCACGGGCCTGGGCTATGGATTCGGCCACCACCATGGCCACCGCTTCACCGACGAAGCGCACACGCTCGTTGGCGATGGCGCGGCGCGGTGCCGAGACACCCGGCTTGCCATCGGGCCGGGGAAAGGCCGACGGGCCGGGCATCTGCTTGACACCCGCAGCCACCAGATCAGAGCCGGTGTAGAGCGCCACCACACCGGGCATGCCGCGCGCCTGGGTGGCATGGATGCTGATGATGCGGGCATGCGCGTACGGGCTGCGCAAGAAGACCAGGTGCAACTGGCCGGGCAAGGCCAGGTCATCGGTGTATAGCCCTTGGCCGCGCACCAGCGCGGGGTCTTCGATGCGGCGAACGCTTTGGCCGCTGCCAAAACGGGCAAATTCGCCAGCGGCTTGCACAGGCGCGTTCATGCTTTTTCTCCCGCCATCACCACCGAAGCCTGCCTGACGGCCGCCACGATGTTGACGTAGCCGGTGCAGCGGCACAGATTGCCCTCCAGCGCCTCGGCGATTTCGCCGTCGCTGGGCCGGGGCGTCTTGGCCAGCAGGCAAGCGCTGGTCATCATCATGCCGGGCGTGCAGAAGCCGCACTGCAGGCCGTGGCAGTCCATGAAGGCCTGCTGCAAGGGGTGCAGTTTGTCGCCCTGGGCCAGGCCTTCGACGGTGGTCACCTTGCAGCCCTGGGCTTGCACGGCCAGGAGGCTGCAGCTCTTGACGGCGTTGCCGTCGATCAGCACGGTGCAGGCGCCGCACTGGGCGGTGTCGCAGCCCGCATGGGTGCCGGTCAGGGCCAGGGGGCCGCGCAGCAGGTCGATCAACAAGGTGGCGGGCGCCACCTCGGTGGCCACGGCCTTGCCGTTGACCTCAAGGTTCAGGGGGATCATGCCAAGTCTCCGGTCTGGGATTTGCGTGGCATGGTAGCGGCAAGCGCGGTGCCGCGCATGGCGCCTGGGTGCCACGCACCCGGCAGCGCATCATCCCGCCCGGCGGTGGCGCTCAGGCCCGGCGGCGGCGGCTTCGGGCCTGCTGAACCATCCACGCCAGCGCCAGCGTGCCCACCCCGGCCAGCAAGGTCATGCGGTGTTCGCGGATGAAGGCCAGGCCCTGCGACAGCCAGAGCAAGGGGCCCAGGGCCGGCGCCGCGCCAGCCGGGGTGCGTGGCAATCCGGCGCCGTGGCCGGCGGCCCGGCCAATGTCGCCGCCAACGGTGGCCACACCCGCACCGGCACTGCGCCCGCCGCCGTCCCAATCGCGGGCCAGCTTGGGGCCATCGGGCCGCGCGGCCGCCTCGTTTGACCCACCCGCCAATTGGCCGCCCAGAAGGGATGGCGCCTGGGCCGCGGCGGCTGTCGGGGCAGTAGGGGCCGCCGGGGCATGCACCGGGGCCATGCGGGCCGCCGGCGGAAGCCGTGCCGCCGATGGGTCCGGTTGTGCACGGCCACCGCCGCCTGAGCCCGAATCGGGCCGCAATTCGAGCGAAAGTTTCGAGGGCAGGCCTGCACCCCCCAAATCACCGGACAGGGCGCGGTCCAGCACTTGCCCGCCCTGGGCAGGTTCGGCCCTGGGTGCGGGCGGCGCCAGCGTGGCAGCAATGGGCGCGGCCTGAACGGCCACCGACACCGAAAATGCCGCCAGCCCGGCCAACAGCACAGCCGAAAACCCGACCAACGGCCCGGCTCCCGCCTGCACCAGCGGCAGGGCCCTGGCCGGCAAACGGCGAGCAAAACTCACATCGGTACAGCGCAACATGGTGACGCGGCGTGCGGCCGGGTAGACAACAGCGGCCGATATTAGTGAATCAGGACGGCGCTGCACAGACCCGATGGGCGGGGTGGCGCCGTACGCCCCTCAACCAAAGGGGCGCCATTCACACCGCCTCAGACCAGCACGTCCACGCAAGGGGGGTGGCCAAGAAAGGCCTGCGGGCTGGCACTGGCACCGTAGGCGCCCGATTGGTAGACCACCACCAGGTCGCCCTCCTGCGCTGCCGCCAGGTCCATGCGGTCGGCCAGCAGATCAAGTGGCGTGCACAGCGGGCCCACCACCGACGCCACTTCGCGCAGCGCCGAATCGGCCTTGTTGCCGATG
>JANOAQ010000672.1:0-9806 GCA_031411195.1 Burkholderiaceae bacterium
GTGGCCGACGCGGCGGCGGTGGCGGTGGCGGCGGTGGCGGCGGCGGCGGCGGCGGCGGCGGCGGTGGGCGCCGCGGTGGCGGCGGTCGCTGAGCACACACCGGCATGGCGGTCGGCATGCCATCAGCGCGCCATGATCGCAGGCTAGAATGCCGGGTTTCCCTTTAAGTCATTGATTCAGGAGCACTTTATGGCCATCGAACGTACCCTCTCGATCATCAAGCCCGACGCCGTGGCCAAGAATGTCATCGGCCAGATCTACGCCCGTTTTGAAGGCGCCGGCCTCAAGGTCATCGCCGCCAGGATGGCGCACCTCTCGCGCGGTGAAGCCGAGCAGTTCTACGGCGTGCACAAGGCCCGTCCGTTCTTCAATGACCTGGTCAGCTTCATGATCAGCGGCCCGGTGATGATTCAGGCCCTCGAAGGTGAAGGCGCCATTGCCAAGAACCGCGAGCTGATGGGCGCCACCGACCCGAAGAAGGCCGACAAAGGCACCATCCGCGCCGACTTTGCCGACAGCATCGACGCCAACGCCGTGCACGGCTCGGACGCCCCGGAAACCGCTGCTGTCGAAGTGGCGTTCTTCTTCCCAGGCATGAACGTCTATTCCCGCTGAGGCCATCCGCCAGTGCAACAGCCGGCGGCCATCGCAGCGGTGACCCCGGTCAACCTGCTCGATTTCGACCTTGAGGCGCTCACCGCCTGGTGCGCCGCCCTGGGCGAGAAGCGCTTTCGCGCGGTGCAGTTGTTCCGCTGGATCCATCAAAAGGGCGAGGCTGATTTCGCCCGCATGTCCGACCTGGCCAAGTCGCTGCGCGACAAACTGGCCGGGGCAGCGGTGGTTCAGCCGCTGAAGATCCTCAGCGAACAGGCTTCGGCCGACGGCACCATCAAATGGCTGTTCGACGTGGGCCATGGCGATGCGGTCGAGGCCGTCTTCATCCCCGAAGACGACCGCGGCACGCTGTGCGTGTCGTCGCAGGCGGGCTGCGCGGTGGGTTGCCGCTTCTGCAGCACCGGCCACCAGGGCTTCAGCCGCAACCTGGGCACCGGCGAAATCGTCGCCCAGCTCTGGTTCGCCGAGCACCACCTGCGCCAGCGCCTGGGTGGCGGCGCCGACCAGCGCGTCATCAGCAATGTGGTGATGATGGGCATGGGCGAGCCGCTGCAGAACTACGGCGCCTTGCTGCCAGCCCTGCGGGTGATGCTCGATGACCATGGCTACGGCCTGTCGCGCCGGCGCGTGACGGTGTCCACCTCGGGCATGGTGCACTTCATCGACCGGCTGCGGGCCGATTGCCCGGTGGCTTTGGCCGTGTCACTGCACGCACCCAACGATGCCCTGCGCGACCAGTTGGTGCCGCTCAACAAGAAGCACCCGCTCGACCAATTGCTGCTGGCATGCCACCGTTACCTTGAATCGGCGCCGCGCGACTTCATCACCTTCGAGTACTGCATGCTCGACGGCGTGAACGACAGCCCCGAGCAGGCGCGTGAACTGATCGCGCTGGTATCGGGGCAGGGCGCCGTGCCGCGCATTCCGTGCAAGTTCAACCTGATTCCGTTCAACCCGTTTCCGGCCTCGGGCCTGAAGCGTTCTTCCCGTGAGCGTGTGATGGCGTTTGCCAAGGTCTTGCAGGATGCCGGTCTGGTGACCACGGTTCGCAAGACCCGGGGTGACGACATCGACGCCGCCTGCGGGCAACTGGCCGGCGAGGTGAAGGACCGCACCAACGCGCAGGGCCGGCTCACCCGGCCGGCCATCCGCATCGTGCCCGCACCCCAGGAGCCGGCATGAGCCTGCACGCCTTGCCTTTCATCCGCCGGGTTCACCGCAGTGCACTGGTTGCGCTGGTTGCCGGCCTGGTGGCTTGCGCCGGCACCGGCCCAGGCGGCATGGCGCCCGACCAACCCAATGCCATCGCCACCGCCTCTGACCAGACCGACGCCGACCGCCGCGCCCGAACCCGCCTTGAGCTGGCAGGCGCCTACTTTGGCCGGGGCCAACTGGACACGGCGCTCGATGAAGTCAAGCTGGCCCTGCAGGTCAAAGGTGATCTGGCCGAGGCCTTCAACCTGCGTGGTTTGATCTACGCCGCCATGGGCGAAGACCGTCTGGCCGAAGACAGCTTCGCACGGGCCCTGCAGATCAACCCGCGCGACGGCGCCACTTTGCACAACCAGGCCTGGTTCCTGTGCCAGCGCGAACGCCACGCCGAGTCGCAGGCACGCTTTGCCACCTTGCTGGCCATGCCGCAGTACCGTGATGCGGCACGCAGCCAGTTGGCACGTGGGGTGTGCTTCGGGCGCACCAAGCAATGGCCCGAGGCCGAAATGGCCCTGATGCGTGCCTACGAGTTGGAGCCTGCCAACCCCAGCATCGCCTTCAACCTGGCCGAGGTGCTGTACCAGCGGCAGGAGTTCGAACGCTCGCGCTTCTACATCGGTCGCGTCAACGATGCGCCCGATGCCGTCAATGCCCAGACCCTGTGGCTGGCGGCCCGCATCGACCGCAAGCTCGGTCGAGACGCGGCTGTGCGCGTGCTGGGTGAGCGGCTGCGCCAGGGGTATCCAAGGGCGCCCGAGACTTTCCTGTTCGAGCAGGGCCGATTCGATGATTGATGTGACTCCCGGGGCCATACCCGCCGAGCCGACGGGTGACGTTGCACGTGCAGGTGCGCTGTTGCGCGCCGCGCGCCAGCAGCAGGGCTTGCACCTGGCAGCACTGGCAGCGTCGATCAAGGTCGCGCCCGCCAAGCTCGAAGCCCTTGAAGCCGGTCGCCTGCACGAGTTGCCGGACGCCACCTTCGCGCGTGCGCTTGCACTGACCGTCTGCCGGGTGCTCAAGACCGATCCGGCGCCGGTGCTGTCCCTCTTGCCAGGGGCGCCAGGCACCGCTCTTCAGCGCGTCGACACGCGCTTGAATACGCCCTTCAGAGAGCGTCCCGGCCGGGTTGACCCCAGCGAACTGGTGCCTTGGCGGCATCCGGTGTGGTGGGTGGTCGCCCTGTTACTGGTGGCTGCGGCGGCTTTTGTACTGCTGCCCAGCGCGCCACGCCTGGCCGCGCTGGCGCCGCGTGCAGACAGTGCTTCCTTGCCGGTGATGCCGCCCAGCAGCGCGCTTATGGCCCCCGGGCCGGCGGATGCTGGCGCCGTACCGGATGCCGCAGCGGCGCCGGCCAGACTCAGTGCTTGGGCACCGTTGGCCGCGGGCACGGCGATGGCCGCCGTCGCTGGCGCTGGCGCTGCATCCGCCAACGCAGGTAGAGCTGCCTCGTCGGCGCCCCTGCGCGTGCCTGAAGTAGCCCTGGCGGCGGCCTCGGTCGGTGCTGGTGATGCGCTTGTGCTGCGCGCCATCCAGGCCACCTGGATCCAGGTGGTGGACGGTGCCGGGCAGACCTTGATGGCGCGCCTGGTGCCCGCTGCCGAAACCGTCAACCTCAACGCCGTGCCGCCACTTCGCCTGAAGATCGGCAATGCCGCAGGCATCCAGATCAGTTTCCGTGGCCATCCGGTTGACCTGACGCCGGCCACGCGCGACAACATCGCCAACATCACGCTGCCATGAACCCCCTCGACGACCTGATGCTGATCACCCCGGCCCAGCCCGCCGCCCGCCGTTCACTGCAGGCCCGTGTGGTCTGGGGCCAGCGTGTGGTCACCGTGGGTGGCGACGCCCCGGTGCGGGTGCAGAGCATGACCAACACCGATACGGTCGATGCCATCGGCACGGCCATCCAGGTCAAGGAACTGGCCATTGCCGGCTCTGAGCTGGTACGCATCACCGTCAACACGCCCGAGGCCGCCCAGGCCGTGCCCTACATCCGCGAGCAGCTCGACCGCATGGGCATCGACGTGCCGCTGATCGGCGACTTCCACTACAACGGCCACACGCTGCTGACCGACTACCCGGCCTGCGCTGCGGCGCTGAGCAAGTACCGCATCAACCCGGGCAATGTGGGCAAGGGGCACAAGCGCGATCGCCAGTTCAGCGCCATGATCGAAGCGGCGCTGCGACACGACAAGCCGGTGCGCATCGGCGTCAACTGGGGCAGCCTCGATCAAGAGCTGCTGGCCCAGATGATGGACGACAACGCCAGGCGTGCAGCACCCTGGGACGCCAAGCAGGTGATGTACCAGGCCCTGGTGCAATCGGCCCTGCAGTCGGCCGCTTGGGCGCAAGAGCTGGGCATGGCCCCGAACCAGATCCTCATCAGCTGCAAGGTCAGTGGTGTGCAAGACCTGATCAGCGTCTACCAGGCACTGGCACAGCGCTGCAACTACCCGCTGCACCTGGGCTTGACCGAAGCCGGGATGGGCACCAAGGGCACCGTGGCCTCGGCCGTGGCCATGGGCCAGTTGCTGCAGCAGGGCATCGGCGACACCATCCGTGTCAGTCTCACGCCCCAGCCGGGCGAGGCGCGCACGCAAGAGGTGGTGGTGGCGCTGGAAATTCTTCAATCCCTGGGCCTGCGCAACTTCAACCCCCGCGTCACCGCCTGCCCGGGCTGCGGCCGCACCACCAGCACCACCTTTCAAGAGCTGGCCAAGCAGATCGACGACCACCTGCGCGCCATGATGCCGGTGTGGAAGGCCAAATACCCCGGCGTCGAGAACCTCAAGCTGGCGGTGATGGGTTGCATCGTCAACGGCCCTGGCGAAAGCAAGCATGCCGACATCGGCATCAGCCTGCCTGGCACCGGCGAGGCACCCGCCGCGCCGGTGTTCATCGACGGCCAGAAGGCCATGACGCTGCGCGGCGAGGGCATTGCGCAAGAGTTTCACCAGATCGTCGAGCAGTACATCGAAAAGCGCTTCGGCTCGGTCACCGCCGCGCATTGAAGGCCGCACGCCACCGCCGCCTTGGGCGCCCGCAGGCGCCTTGTCCACCGATTTGATCGAAGCCCGCCTGCCGGGCCCCACTGCACATGGCCGAACCCCTGCAAGCCGTCAAAGGCATGAACGACATCCTGCCGCCCGATTCGGCGCGCTGGGAATGGCTCGAAGCCACGCTGCGCTCGCTGATGCGCCGCTACGGCTACCTGAACATCCGCACCCCCATCGTCGAGCCCACGCCGCTGTTCGTGCGCGGCCTGGGCGAGGTGACGGACATCGTCGAGAAGGAGATGTACTCCTTCGAGGACTCGATGAACGGCGACAAGCTCACCCTGCGCCCCGAAGGCACGGCCGGCGTGGTGCGCGCGGCCATCGAGCACTCGATGCTCTACGACGGCGGCAAGCGCCTGTACTACTTCGGCGCCATGTTCCGCCACGAGCGGCCGCAGCGCGGGCGCTACCGACAGTTTCACCAGGTGGGCGTGGAAGCGCTGGGCTTTGGCGGCCCCGAGGCCGATGCCGAGGTCATCCTGATGGCGCGTGCCCTGTGGCGCGACCTGGGCCTGACCGACGTGCGGCTCGAAATCAACAGCCTGGGTGTGCCCGACGAGCGCCGCGCCCACCGCACCGCGCTGATCGCCTACTTCGAGGCCCATGCCGATCAGTTGGATGCCGAGGCCCAGCGCCGTCTGCACAGCAACCCGCTGCGCATCCTGGACACCAAGAATCCGGCCATGCAGAAACTGGTGAACGGCGCGCCGCAGTTGATGGCGTTTCTGGGCGAGGCCTCGGTGCAGCACTTTGGCGCCGTCAAATCGGCGCTCGACGCGGTGGGGCAGTCCTACAGCGTCAACCCACGCCTGGTGCGCGGCATGGATTACTACACCCATACCGTTTTTGAGTGGATCACCCCGCGCCTGGGTGCCCAGGGCACCATCTGCGGCGGTGGACGCTACGACGGCCTGGTCGAGATGATCGGCGGCAAACCCGCACCCGGCGTGGGCTGGGGCATGGGGCTGGAGCGCGTGCTGGATCTGCTGCAGCAGTGCGGCATCGAGCCGCCGGCCAGCGCGCCTGACGCCTACGCCGTGCTGCCCGACGCAGCGGCGCTGCCCACGGCCATCGCCGCGGTGGAAGCATTGCGTGAGGCGGGTGTAGCAGTGGTGATGCATGCCGGTGGCGCAGCTGGCCTGGGCAGCATGAAATCGCAGTTCAAGAAGGCCGACGCCAGTGGCGCGCGGCACGCACTGGTGTTTGGCGGCAACGAGTTGGCGCAGGGCATGGTGGCGTTAAAACCGCTGCGCGACGGCGCTGCAACACAAACGCTGCGCCCGCTGGCCGACGTGCCTGGCTGGGCCGTTGAACTGCGCAACGCATAATCCCGCTCTTCTCATCCAGAGCATCGGCAACAGGCGCTTCATGGCGAACACCCTCGACCTGCAAGAGCAGGAACAACTCGACGAATTCAAGGCCTTCTGGAAGCGGTATGGCAACGGCATCACCTGGGTGATCACGGCCTGCCTGCTTGCCTACGCCGGCTGGAACGGCTGGGGCTGGTACCAACGTGACCAGGCCGCCAAGGCGGCGGCGATGTTCGAAGAGCTCGACAAATCGGCTGTCACGGCCGATGCCGACAAGGTGGGCCGTGTCTTTGGCGACATGAAAGAGCGCTTCCCCGGCACCGCGCTCACCCAGCAGGCCGGCCTCATTGCCGCGCGGGTGCAGTACGACAAGGGCCAGACCGACGCCGCACAGGCCAGCCTGAACTGGGTGGCCGATCATGCCGACGAAGTCGAGTACCGCACCATCGCCCGCCTGCGCCTGGCCGGGGTGCTGCTCGATGCCAAGAACTACGACGGTGCGCTCAAAGCCCTGGACGGTGCCTCGGCGAAGGAGTTTGCCGCCCTGGTGGCCGATCGCCGGGGTGATGTGCTGCTGGCCCAAGGCAAGCCTGAAGAGGCCAAGGCGGCCTACCAGTCTGCCTGGAAGAGCATGAACGAGAAGGTCGACTACCGCCGATTGGTGGAGGCCAAGCTCACCGCCTTGGCTGCGCCGCCGGCCGCTGCCGCCTCGGGAGTTGCCAAGTGATGCGCAATCAGATTCGTCAAGGCTGGCTGCTGGTCGCCGGGGTCGCCGTGGTGGCCGGCTTGGTGGGATGCGCGGCCGACAAGCCCAAGCCCGCTGTGCTGGAAACCGTCAGTGCGCAGATCGCTGGCCGCCAGGTGTGGAACGCGCGGGTCGATTCGGTGCAGTTCCCCCTGGCAGTGGCAGTGCGCGAGGGCAAGTTCATCGTTGCCGGCACCGACGGCACGGTGCTGTCGCTCGATGCCGCAACGGGCCGCGAGTTGTGGCGTGGCCAGGCCGGCGGCAAGCTGTCGGCCGGTGTGGGCAGTGATGGCCAGCGTGCTGCCGTGGTCACGGTCGACAACGAGCTGGTGGTGTTGGACGGCGGTGCCAAACTGTGGAGCACCCGCCTGGCATCGCGCACTTCGACCGCACCGCTGGTGGCAGGTGAACGTGTCTTCGTGTTGGGTGTCGACCGGGTGGTGCACGCCTTCGATGCGCTGGACGGTCGCCGCTTGTGGAAATTCGAGCGCACGGGTGAAGCGCTGACCTTGGCCCAGCCGGGCGTTCTGGCGGCTTTCAAGAACACCCTGATTGCCGGTGTTGGTGCCGCGATGCTGGGCCTGGACCCCACCACTGGCAGCGTGCGGTGGGAAGTGGCCATCACCACTCCCCGGGGCACCAACGAGGTCGAGCGCTTGAACGATCTGGTCGGGCCGCTGCTGCGGGTCGGCGACAACCTGTGCGCGCGTGCCTTCCAGACAGCGGTCGGCTGCGTGGCCGTGGCCTCGGCCGACCGCGCTACGGTCCGCTGGAACCGCAACGCCGGTGGCCTGCGGGGGTTGGGCGGCGATGCCGACTATGTGTTCGGTGCCGATGGCGCCGACCGCGTCAGCGCTTGGAAGGCCGCTACCGGTGAACTGGTCTGGCAGAATGAACGCTTTACCTACCGTGGCTTGAGTGCGCCCTTGTCGGCCGGCAAGACCGTGATGTTCGGCGATGCCGAGGGTCAGGTGCACTTCCTGGCCCGTGAAGACGGCAAGACCCTGCTGCGCTTGGCCACCGACGGCTCGCCCGTGGTGGCGCAGCCCGTGCTGTCGGGCACCACCATGCTGGTGGTCACCCGCAACGGAGGGCTGTTTGCCTTCCGTCCTGAGTAGTCTTTTCGAAAGCGTGCGCCCATGAAGCCGGTGATCGCCCTCGTCGGGCGGCCCAACGTGGGCAAGTCGACCCTGTTCAACCGCATCACCAAGAGCCGGGATGCGATCGTGGCCGATTTTTCCGGCCTCACCCGTGACCGCCATTACGGCGACGCCAAGCACTTCGGCCGCGAGTTCATCGTCGTCGATACCGGCGGCTTCGAGCCCGAAAAACCCACCGGTATCGTCGCCGCCATGGCCGCCCAGACCAAGGCGGCCGTGGCCGAGGCGGACGCCGTGGTGTTCGTGGTCGACGCCCGTAATGGCGTGTCGGGCCAGGACCACGACATTGCCAAGTACCTGCGCAGTGCCAACAAGCGGGTACTGCTGGCTGTCAACAAGGCTGAAGGCCTGACCGAATCACCGTTGTTGGCCGAGTTTCACGAGCTGGGCATGGGTGAGCCTCACCCCGTGTCGGCCGCCCATGGCCAGGGCATCCGAAGCCTGCTCGACGCCGCACTGGAAGACTTTCCAGAGCCCGAAGACGAAGAGGGCGATGCGGCTGACAAGCCCATTCGCCTGGCCGTGGCTGGCCGCCCCAACGTTGGCAAGAGCACCTTGATCAACACCTGGCTGGGCGAAGAGCGCCTGGTTGCCTTTGACCAGCCCGGCACCACCCGCGACGCCATCAGCGTGCCCTTCGAGCGTGCGGGCCAGAAGTTCGAGCTGATCGACACTGCTGGCCTGCGCCGCAAGGGCAAGGTATTCGAGGCGATCGAGAAGTTCTCGGTCGTCAAGACTTTGCAGGCCATTGCCGACGCCAATGTGGTGCTGCTGCTGATCGACGCCACCCAGGGCGTCAGCGAGCAGGACGCGCACATTGCCGGATACATCCTCGACAGCGGCCGCGCGGTGGTGGTGGCAGTCAACAAGTGGGACGCAGTGGACGCTTACCAGCGCGAGATGTTTGCGCGCTCGGTCGACCAGCGGCTGGCGTTTCTCAAGTTTGCACCGGTGTTGCACGTCTCGGCGCTCAAGCGCCAGGGCCTGGGCCCGGTGTGGCAGGCCATTGCCGATGCCCACGCGTCGGCCACCCGCAAGATGCCCACCCCGGTGCTCACCCGCCTGCTGCAAGAGGCGGTGCAGCACCAGGCGCCGCGGCGTACGGGCGCCTTCACGCCCAAGCTGCGCTATGCCCACCAGGGCGGCATGAATCCGCCCATCGTCATCATCCATGGCAATGGCCTGGAGCACATCACCGACGCCTACAAGCGCTACCTCGAAGGCCGTGTGCGCGAGCATTTCAAGCTCACCGGCACCCCGCTGCGCATTGAATTCAAGACCTCACGGAACCCTTTCGACGAAGCCTGAGTCAGATGCCAAGTGCTTGTCGCTGGCGGCCTTTTCTGCAGCGCCTACGCATTTTCCCTGATGTGATAAGGTGATCGCATCGAAACTTTTTCAACACGGAGCCATATCGTGAGCAACAAAGGGCAACTCCTACAAGACCCATTCCTGAACCTGCTGCGCAAAGAGCATGTTCCGGTTTCGATTTACCTCGTCAACGGCATCAAACTGCAAGGCCACATCGAGTCCTTCGACCAATATGTCGTGCTCTTGCGCAACACCGTGACCCAGATGGTCTACAAGCACGCGATCTCGACCGTCGTGCCGGGTCGCGCGGTGAACTTCCAGGCCAACGACGCTCCCGAGGCGGGCAACTGAAGACCTTCGGTCGGCCTGCTGGCCAGCGGCATGCAGCCTGACG
>JANOAQ010000673.1:0-10185 GCA_031411195.1 Burkholderiaceae bacterium
CAGCTGGGCGGCCGCCGAGCGCACCTCGGCAATCGTGCCGCTGACCGTCTCGATCAGCTGGTTGAACTTGCCGCACAAGCCGGCATGGAATTGGCTTTTGCCGTCCAGCGCGATGCGCTGGGTGAAATCGCCCTGGGTGGCGCCGTCCACTGCGGCGTTGATCTCTTCGGCAGTGCGCTGGGCCATCTCAGCTTCTGCCATGGCGCTGGCCATGTGGGCGGCGTCGGCTTGCCGGCGTTCCACCAGGTTGGCCTGCATCTGCTCGAAGCGCTTGAGCAGCGTGGCGGCTTCGTCATTGCCGTGTGAATCGATCTGGTAAGCCAGGTCGCCGCCGGCCACGGCCGATGCGGCATCCACCGCATGGTTGAGCGGCCGGGTCACCGAGCGGGTGATGGCCACGCCCAGGCTGATGGCCAGCAAGGCCAGCGCACCCAGCCCGGCCAGCAGCACCAGGCGGGCCTGGCTGCTGTCCTGGATTCGGGCGTTCATCATGTTGTCGAGCGCCTCGGCATTGGTGTCCAGCAACTTGTACTGGGCTTCGACGGCCCCGGTGCCGGCCTTGAAGAAGTCGGCCGCGGCCACGGTGGGCTGGGCTTCGGCCAGCAACTGGGTCTGCACTAGCGCAAAGAAGCGGTCGACCTCGGTCTTGTTGGCGGCAATGGCGCTGCCCAGCGATTTGGCCAGGCCGGGGTTGCCCTCGACCGCCTTCTGCACCTGGTCGGCGGCACGGTGGTACAGGTACTCGGCATTGCGCATTTCGGCCACCAGGTTGGCGCGGCCGCTTTCGCTGACCTGGCCGCTGGCCAGCAGGGACGTGCCGTTGCCGCGCACCGCAGCGGTGGCCTCCGCCAGGCGGGGCAGGTGGTCGACCACCGCAGTCATCAGGTAGTAGGTCTCGGCCACCGGATCGAGCGACAAGCCCGAGGCGTCGGCCATCCGGTCGATCAGGCTGATGTTGCGATTGATCAGAGCGGTGTGGGCGGCAAAGCTGTCGGCCGGCTTGGTGCTGCGGCTGTCCACTTGCGAGCCCAGCTTGTCCCAGGCGGCCTTCCAGGCCTTGGCCTCCTCGGCGGCCTTGGCGTAGCCGAGCTTGCCCAGTTGCTCCTGCAGCTTGCTGAACTGGGCGTTGGCCTCGGCCTGGCGGGCGCGGCGGTCGGTGTCGGCCTCGGCCTTGCCGTTGAGCACCAGGCCCGACAGGCCGCGATGCGCCTGCACCTGGCGCTGCAGTGCGACGGCCGTGCGTATCGGGTCAAGCCCGGCGTCTTCGCCCTGGGCGACGGCAATCTCGCTGTTCTTGTACTGGACCAGCTGCACCAATGGCACTGCACACATCACCGCTGCGATAGCGCCCATGGCACTGAACTTCTGCCACAGCTTCATGCTGCGAAGGGGGTTTTTCATGGCGATTACTCGTTGGCAAAAGCAGCGATGGCGCGGGCGTCGGGGCGGGGCAGCTGAAGTGCGGCGGTCATCAGGCCCTGCATGTCCAGCACCAGGGCCACGTCGCCCGAGCCGAGGATGGTGGAGCCGGCCAGGGCCTTGAGGTGCTTGAAGATGCCGGCCAGCGGCTTGATCACCGTCTGGTGCTCGCCCAGCAGCCGGTCAACCACCAGGCCGATGCGCACCGCGCCGTCGCGCACCACCACCAGGCTGCGGCGCTGCTGGTCTATCGGCGTGCTGTCGCCGTCGGCCGAGGGCACCACGCCGTAGAACAGCGCCAGGTCGATGTAGGGCAGCACCTCGCCGCGCAGGTCGAAGGTGCCGCAGGTGCGCTCCGGTGCGCTCAGGCATTCACGCGGCACGGCGATGCATTCACTCACCACCGCCAGGGGCAGCACGTAGTGCACCTGGCCCACCGTGGTCAAGAAGCCGTCGATCATGGCCAGCGTCAGCGGCAGGCGGATCTGCGTGCGGGTGCCATGGCCTTCGGTGCTGCTCAGCGAGATCTGGCCGCGCAGCGCTTCGATGTTGCGCTTGACCACGTCCATGCCCACACCGCGGCCCGACAGATCGGTCACCTTGTCGGCGGTGGAAAAGCCCGGCGCAAAGATCAGCTGCCACACCTCGGCATCGCTGAGCACGGTGCCCTCGGGCACCAGGCCGCGCTCGATGGCCTTGCCCAGGATGCGGTCGCGGCGCAGGCCCCGGCCGTCGTCGCGCACCTCGATCACGATGCAGCCGCCTTCATGGCAAGCCGTCAGGTCCAGCCGGCCCACCGGCGACTTGCCCGAAGCTTCGCGCTCGGAGGGCAGCTCCAGCCCGTGGTCCAGGCTGTTGCGCACCAGGTGCATCAACGGGTCGGCGATCAGCTCGACCATGGACTTGTCGAGTTCGGTGTCACCACCGGAGATGGTGAACTCGATTTCCTTGCCCAGTTGCTTGCTGGTGTCGCGCACCACGCGCTGGAAGCGGCTGAAGGTTTCGCCCACCGGCACCATGCGCAGGGCCAGGGCGCCGTCGCGGGTGGCTTGCACCAGCTCGCTCACCCGCTGGGTGCACTCCAGGAACGAGGGCGAGCCTTCCTGGTTGGCCACCATCTGGGCGCCCGAGCCGGCAATCACCAACTCGCCGATCAGGTCGATCAGGTGATCGAGCTTGTCGGCACGCACCTTCACGAACCGGGCTTCGGCCGGCGCGCGGCGGTCGCGGCCGGCGCGGCGGTCGGTGGCCCTGCGGTCGGCCACGGTTGTGGTGGCTGCGGGCGAGGCGTCGGCATCGGCCGCCAGCGCTGCGTCCAGGGTCGATGGGGCGGTATCGGTATCCACCTGCCCCATGCGCACGCCCAGGCGGGCCCACACGGCCAGCAAGGCCTCGTAGGCGTCGGCGTCGTCTTCACAGCGCAAGGCCAGCAGGTGCTCGAAGGCATCGCCGTCCGCGTCGGGCGGCAGGATGTGCAGGCTGCAATCGTCGGCGGCAAATTCGAAGACGCGTTCGATCTCCGCCTGGCCGGCGTCGGTCAGCAGGCGCAGCTCGAAGCCCAGGTGGCAGGCCTCGGCGTCCAGGGCTTCCAGCGTGGGCAGGGCGTCGGCCATCACATGGCAGGCGTTGACCGTGCCCAGGCTAGCGAGGTAGCGGATGAAGGCCAGGGGGTCCAGGCCGTTGCGCAAGGCGTCGACACCAAAGCGCAGTGACAGGTGCCAGGCGCCGCGTGCCGACGCTGGCGCCGCCACGGCGGCCGGGGCCACGGTGGTGGCCACCGCAGGCGCCGGTGAGCCGCCATAGAGCGTGCGCAGTTGCTCGCCCAGGGCCAGGCTGCGGGCCGCCACTTCGGGGCTGGCGTCGCCGGTGCGCACTTCTTCCAGCAGCGCACCCATCTGGTCGCGGCCCAGCAGCAACGCGGCGCTGATGTCGTCGGTGACGGCAAGCGTGCCCGAGCGCAGGCCTTCGAGCAGTGTCTCCACCTCGTGCGTGAACACCACCACGGCATCGCAGCCGAACAGCCCCGCTGTGCCCTTGATGGTGTGCGCGGCCCGGAAGGCGGCGTTCAGGTTCTCGCTGTCGTCGGGCGTGATTTCCATCACCAGCAAGGCTTGCTCGAACTGCTGCAACATGTCCGCTGCTTCGTCGAGAAAGCCCAGCCGGGCGGTGGCGATGATTTCGGCGTCGTCGTCGCGGTGCATCGTGGACTCCTCAGTGCGCCGCGTCGGCGATGTTCAGCAGTTCGCCCAGGCCGAAGACGTCCAGGGCTTTGCCGAGGGCGTCGCTGCACGCCACGATCTGCAGGCTGTCGCCCCGTTCGGCCAGGCTGCGGCGGGTGCACAGCAGCAATTGCAGGCCGGCGCTGTCCACGTCGGTCACGCCCGACAGGTCGAGCCGCAGATCGCCCGCAGTGGTGGTCACGGCCTCCAGCAGGGTGGTGCGGCAATCGGCAGCAAACGGGATCGTCAGCTCGGGGCCCAGGGCCAGGTCGGCGCTTGCATTGGGGTCGGTCATGGGAGTGCCTAGTGGCAAAGGCGCGCAACCGCGTCCACCAGATCGCTGGGGCGGCAGGGCTTGGTGATGAAAGCCTGGGCGCCGGCGGCCTTGGCGGCCTCCCGGCGCTCAGGGCGGGTCTCGGTGCTGAGCACCACCACCGGCGTGAACCGGTAGCGCGGGTGGTGGCGCAGCAAGCGCAGGAAGCTCAGCCCGTCCATGCGTGGCATGGACAGGTCGCAGACGACCAGCGCCAAGGGGCGGCCATCGAGCAGCTCGTAGGCGTCTTCGCCATCACAGGCTTCGCTCACGCCATAGCCCGATCGCTCCAGTGCCATCCGCATGAGCTGGCGCACGGCGGCCGAGTCATCGATGACGAGCACTTGTTGCCTGGTGACTTTTGCGCGCGCTCAGACGCAGAGCTTGTTGACCGCGTCCACCAGGGTGGATGGCTGGAAGGGCTTGGTGATCCAGGCGCGGGCGCCGGCGGCACGGCCTTCGGCCTTCTTGCTCTCTTGCGACTCGGTGGTCAGCATGATCACCGGGGTGAACTTGTAGGCCCCGGTGGTCTTGAGGTGGCGCAGGAAGGTCAGCCCGTCCATATTGGGCATGTTCACGTCGCACACGATCAGGTTCAGCTTCTGGCCGTTGAGCTTGCCGACTGCGTCCTTGCCGTCAACCGCCTCCACCACGCCGTAGCCGGCCTTCTGCAGGGCGAGCTTCACAACGGTGCGGAAGCTGCCCGAGTCGTCAACAATCATCACGGTCTTGCTCATGGTTCACGCCTTCAAGGTAAAACGGTTTGAATGGGTCTGAGGAAACGGTGCACTGCGGGAGGGGCTAGAAAAACTCGACCTCGCTGCCACGGTCGATGTGCACATTGCCGTGGTGCTGCGAGCGCTGCTCTTCCATCGTGTAGCTGCCTTCCAGATTGGCCAGCCACTCGGCCGCATCGCTTTGGGTGGCATAGGGGTTGGCGGTCACCCAGCGGGCGAAATTCGCCATGTCGGAGCCGACAACGGCCAGCATCTGGCTCAGCCGGTCGCCGAACTGGAAGTTGACGAAGGCTTCTTCGAGCTGCTCGCGCAGCGTCTGGCTGGCCTGCTGCACCTCGGCCGAGTTGCTCATGGCACTGCCCAGCGCACTGACCAGGCCGGCCAGCGCTTCGCGGGCGCGAATTTCGACTTCCAGCTTCAGCTCTTGCTCGGTGCTGGTACCCACCGCACCACGCAGGCGCTCGGAATGCAGCGATTTGTCCAGTTGCGAGACGGCACGCTCGAGTTGTTCGCCCACCTCGCCCATGCGGGCGGCCAACATGCGGGTTTCATTGGCCACGGCCTGTGAGCCGCTGCCAGCCCCTTGGGCCCCGCGGTTCGCCTCGATCGAGGCGTTGAAGGCCACCAGGCGGGTGTGCTTGGCCACTTCGCGGGCCTGCTTGCCCAGGTGGCGCATTTCCTGAAGCGCCTCGGTGCAACGGTTCAGCTCGGTCATGGCGGCATCGCGCTGGGCAAAGGCCCGCATGCTGGGTGCCAGCAATGCGGCCAGCGCCACTTGCGCGGGCGAGTTGTCGGCCAGTGCCTCGTCGATGGCGCCCACTTGCAGGGTGGGGCTGTTGTTGTCCAGCTTGGTCGACAAGGTGCCCAGGGCGCCCGCGAGCTGGGCAAAGGTGTCCAGCAACTTGGACATGCCATCGGCCGCGGCATTGCGCGTGATGTCCATCTGCTTGCTCCACACCGGCACCACCTGGCTGACCATCACCTCTGCGCCTACCCGCCCACCACTCACGCGGGGTTGTTCTAAGGCCAGCCGGGGTTCGTTGCTGGCGTCTGCGCTGCCGGTGCGTGCCTGGCTCAGCAGCCAGGGCACCAGCGCTGCAGCCACGATCACCCCGAATGCACCCAGGGCGCCGCCCTGCCAGCCCAGTACCAGGGCGCCAATGGCCAGCAACCCACCGGCCGCCAGGCGCAACGGCGCCGGCCAGCCTGGAGAGGGTGCAGCTTCAGGCGGTTCGGTATTTGGCGCAGCGGTGTCAGTGGTCATCGTGAGAGCGGCCAGCTGTAAATGGGGGTCGTCGGGGCCAGGCCAGACCGGGGTCTGCCGTCTGTTTGCCCGAACGCTCGGCGTTGGCATCTGGCATATCGGCTGCGGTTTCGCATACTGAAGTGAAGCGCCCGACGTGGTGACTTCAGTTGCAGGGCACTTGGCGGCCATTCCTTTTGGGCGGGTTTGCTGCCCGGCAGGAAAGTGCTCAAGTCGGATGCCCACGGCGCCGATAGCGAGGAAGCCTCGGTGGCTCTTGTCCCCGTCGCGCTCGGCCGTCGGCCGTGCCAATACTTGCTAGCCAATAAGGCGTCCCATGCCGCTGTCCGGTCAATCTAGTGCGCTGTCCCGCCCCTCGGCGGGGCGCTGGTGGCAGGCCACCCGCGAATTTTTCGCCTACCACGGCGTGTGGGCCTTCGGCGTGCGGGCCATGCGGCTGTGGTCGCTGCGCATGAAGATGATCCTGTTGGTGGCGGTGATGGCCATGCCCTTGCTGCCCTTGATCGTGTTGCAGATCGCAGAGCGCCAACATGTGGCCAATGAGAGCGGCCAGCGCCTGGCGGGGCTGCGCGTGTCGCAGGCGACCTTCGACCTGGAGCGTTTGTTGAACCAGCCCACACCGTCCGCCGCCAGCGGCGATTCACCGCAGGCCAAGGGCTTGCTGGCGCTGCAGACGGCGGTGCGGCAGGCCGCGCAAGATGGCGTGGCCATCGATGTCGTGATGCGTGCCAACCAGCCCGCGCTGGACCGTGCGGTGAACAACTCGGCCCAGTCCGAGGCGGCGCGTGCCAGCGCGCGCGATTTCGGCTTGCGGGCACTGGCGGTCATTCGCCATGCGGCGGTCGATGACTCGCACCTGACCCTCAACCGCAGCCCGGTGGTGGCTGCCAATGCCAACCTGGCGGTCGAGCTGTTGCCCAGCCTGCACCACGAACTGCTGAGCTTGCGCCACTTGGCCACTCGCCAGGCGCGCTTGCTGCAAACCCCGAGCCAGACCTCGGGCGACCAGCATGTCTTGACGGTGGCCCTGGCCGGCAACCTGGCCAACCTGGCCCGCCTGGGAACCCTGAGCGACCGGGCCTTCGACCTGGCACGCGGTGCCACCCACGGCGAAGGCGAGCGGGTATTGGCATCGCTGCGCACGCTGTCGACGCGGGCCTCCAGCGATCTGCTGGCCCTCGAACCCAAGCTGGACCTGCCGGCCTTGCAGCTTGCGCTGGACGAGCAACTCAAGGGTGTCGAGTCGATCCAGCGCCACAGCTTCAACGTTGTGCAGGCACGCCTGGTTGAAGCGCACCGGGATGCCGAGCGCGAGGCGCAGTGGCTTTACGGAACCTTGGCGGGTACCACCTGTCTGGCGGGCTACCTGGTCTACAGCTTCTTTCTGGTGATGCGCGGTGGCCTGAGCAAACTGAACCTGCAGATGTCCCGGATGGCGCAGGGCGATCTGAGCGCCCGGCCCCAGGGCCTGGGTGGCGACGAAGTGGCCGACACGCTGGCGGCGATGAATGTCTCGCTGGCCCGCCTGAGCGACCTGCTGGCGGCGGTGCGCCAGGGTGTGGGTGCCATCACCCATGCGTCCAAACAGATTGCCGATGGCAATGGCGAGTTGTCCGAGCGCAGCATCCTCAGCTCGGAAGGCCTGAATCAATTGGTGACGGGCGTGACCCGCTACACCGAGCAGCTGCAACTGTGCTCGCGCAGCATTGAATCGGTGGTCACCACGGGGCAGAAGCTGCGCCTGGCGTCGATGCGCAACCGGCGCCATGTCGTGCACTTGCAAGAGCGCATGGGGGCGTTGCGCGAGAACAGCCGCGCCATCGGCGAGATCGTGACCATGATCGACACGATCGCCTTTCGAACCAACATCCTGGCGCTCAACGCCCAGGTCGAGGCCAGCAAGGCCGGTGAAGCCGGGCGCGGTTTTGCCGTGGTGGCGCAAGAGGTTCGCGCCCTGGCCACCCGCAGCGCCGAATCGGCTCGCCGGGTGAGCGACATCGTCACCGGCTCGGGGCTGCAGATCGAGCAAGCCGCCGCACTGGCCGACGAAACCGGCATCGCCATCCAGGAGGCCGACGGCCAGGTCGACAGCATCAACGCGGCCATGAGCCAGGTGGCCACCCTCACCATGCAGGGTGACGCCGAATCGGCAACGATCCTGGAAGAGATCAAGCAGCTCAAGGTCAGCACCGCGGTGAACCTCGATCTGGTGCAGCAGTTGGCCGCTGGCGCCGACGCGCTGCGCTCTCAGGGTGAGCGCCTGTCGTACAAGGTGGGCGCCTTCAAGCTGTCCTGACGGCGGCTTGCCCGGATGCGGGCAGGCCCGCGCTGCACGGCCGCGTGACGGCGGGCCGGCGCACCAATCAAGGGCCCAGAGCCCGCACAGTTCAGGCGCTTGGCTTGTGGCGCAGGCGGTATGCTGCCCATGCGCTGATTGCAGCAACCGCCACCGCCCGAACCCCGTGACCGCCAACCTGACCTGCGCCGCCAATCCATGGCCAGCCGCCGCGCCGCCGATCAAGCGCTGCGGCGCCTGCCCCCAACGGTGGCCGGCTTGAGCACGCCAGCACCTGCCGCCGGCCTGGGCACTGCGGCTGGCCCGTCGCCAGGCGGGCGCGGGTCGACGATCGGTTTGCTGGCACTGGCCCTGCTGCCGGTGCTGATGCTGCTAGCCCTGGCCGTTTTCGCCCTGCAGGCCAGCCACACCCAGCATTTGCGGCGGGCTGAATTGCTGACCCAGAACCTGGCGGCGTTGCTGGCCCAGGGCCTGGCGTCCGACATCGGGAAGATCGACCTGGCGCTGGTGTCGATCGCCGAGGTGATGCGCCGCGAAAGCGCCGATGCGCAAAAGCGGCATGCCGAGGTCGAGGCCTATGTGCGCGGCAAGGTCAGCCAACACCCGGAGCTTCAGGGTATCCGTGTCACCGACCGCCAGGGCACGACCCTGGTCGGCAGGAACAAGCCTGGTCAACCACCCCTGAACATGGCCGAACGGGAATGGTTCACCCACCAGCGCGACGATGCCAGTGGCGCGTTGTTCATCAGCGGCCCGTTTCAGCGCATGGTGGATGGTGCCTGGGCCATCTCGCTGAGCCGCCGCTACGTCGATGAGCGAGGGGCCTTTGCCGGTGCCATTTCAGCGGCCGTGCCCTTGAGTTATCTGCAGACCAAGTTGCAAAGCATCGACCCCGGCCCCGACGGCACGGTGGCGCTTCGTGATGTTTCTTCGCGCTTGCTGGCGCGGCACACGCCCACCCGCAACGCCGAGGCCAACGTCGTCGGCAATACCCTGATTTCAAGCGACCTGCAGACCCAGCTTCTGCGTCAGCCTGCGGCGGGCACCTTGCGCGCCCACACTGCAGCTGACCAGATCGAACGCATTGCCAGCTACCAGACCCTGCCGGGGCTGCCGCTGCGGGTGTTCGTAACCCAGGCCGCAGATACCTACCTGGCCGATTGGCGGCGCGAGGTGCAGGTGGTGGCAGTGGCCTCAGTGGGCTTTTTGCTGCTGTACGTGGCTGGCCTGGCCGCCGTCTTGCGGGCCCAGGCCCGTACGCGGCAGGCGCGCCGGCGGGTGGACCTGTTGGCCAAGGTGTTCGAGCGGGCGGGTGAATCGCTGGTCGTCACCGATGGCCAGTACCGGATCATCGAGGTCAACGCGGCATTCGAAGGGCTTACCGGCTACCGCGCCGCCGAGGTGGTGGGCCGAAGTGCCCGGTTCCTGCGGGGCGAGGGTTCGGCACACCTGGTGCAGGCCGACATCGATGCGGCGCTTCAGAACGCGGGCCGCTGGACCGGTGAAATGTGGAACCGCGCCAAGGACGGCCATGAATTTCCGCTGTTCTTGACGATGTCGGTGGTGCGCGACGAGCTGGGCTGTAGGCAGAACTACATCCTCAGCGGCGTCGACATCCGCGAGCGCAAGCAGGCCGAGGTGACGCTGCAGGTCAGCCAGAACAATCTACAGGATGCGCTGCGCGTGGCCAACGCCGGCTCTTACCGCATCGACGTGGTCAGCGGACACTGGACCTCGTCACCCAGCCTGGATGCCATCTTCGGCATCGACGAACACTTCGTGCGGGACATCGCCCACTGGAGCGCGCTGGTGCTGCCCGAGTACCGAAAGGGCTTGCGCGACGAGTACAACCGGGCCCTGGTGGCCGAGGATCACCGCATCGACGCCGCATACGAGGTGTTTCGCCACAGCGATGGCCAGCGCCGATGGGTGCATGT
>JANOAQ010000674.1:0-1834 GCA_031411195.1 Burkholderiaceae bacterium
ACCACCAGTTGAAGGTACTGAGCAATGAAGAGATACACGCCGAACATGGCCACCGTGCCTTGGGCTCTGGGTTTCGTCACCGGTTCACTGCTGGCCCCCCGCCTGGTGAGGCACCTGGCGCCGGCGTCTGTGCTGGTGTGGGGGCTGGTGGCAGCCGCTGCGGGCTTCGGCCTGCTCACGCTGGTGGAAGGCGTCCACGGGCTCACGACGATGATCGGCGGCACGGTCCTGATGAGCTTGGGTCTGGCTCCGGTGTTCACCATTGCCAACGAAATGATCATCAGCGCCGCGCCACCAGAGCGTGCCGGCGCAGCATCGGCCATTGCCGAGACGGCTTCGGAGTTCTGCGGTGCCGTCGGCATCGCTGTCTTCGGCAGCATCGGCCTCGCGCTCTATCGCCACAGCCTGGCTGCCTCCATGCCAGACGCGGCGTCGGCGGATGCTGCCAGCGCTGCGATGGCCACGCTCGGCGGTGCTGTAGCAGCGGCGCACGCGCTGCCGGGCCCGTCAGGAGACGCGCTGCTGGCGGCATCGCGGGCAGCATTTGGCGATGCGCTGCAATTCACGGCCATCCTCGGTGCCTTGGTGCTGCTCTTGGCGAGTGTCTTGTCGGCGCGGATTCTGCGGCCCGCAAGTCCATCAGCGGTTCAGCCGCGCGTGCCCGCTGTCGCGCCAAGCGCCACAGCGGAATCGACCACCAACCAGGAATGAATACCGAGGCCCTGACGGCCGTCCGGCCCCAACCTCGGCCTTCCATACCGGCATCGCTGCCGCGGGAAATCTTGTTCAAAGGAGACCCCATGCTGCAGGACTCGCCGATGTACGCCTACCTACCCGCCAAGGACATGGCGCGCGCTCGCTCGTTCTACGAACAGAAGCTCGGGCTCAAGCCCAAGGACGTGAGTGAAAGCGGTGTCGTGTACGAATCTGGCCGGAAAACCGGGTGCTTCCTGTATCCGACACCGAACGCAGGCACGTCACTTGCGAGCCAGGCATTTTGGCAAGTCGACGACATCGACCGCGAGGTCGCCGAACTGAACGCACGCGGCGTCGTGTTCGAAACCTATGACATGCCCGGCCAACAGCGCAACGGCATCATGACAGCCGGTAGTGCAAAGGCAGCCTGGTTCAAGGACAGCGAGGGCAACATCCTGGCGGTGATTCAGAACCTCTGACTCTGCGTTCGATTCACTTGCACACAAGGGCAAGTTGTCGCAGAGCGACTGACGGAGGCGCCGCAGGCTGCGCAGCAGACCGTGGCGGGCGACCTGAACGGAGCCCAGTCGCCATTGGCCTCGTCCTGCCACAGAACCCATTGTCATCGACCGCCTTGGGTCGGTCTGGCGACTTCCGTGCTCGGCAGTGCTCGGTCGCGTTTGGGGTGCCATGAGCAAGGAAAGAGGGCGTTTGAAAAACGCCTATCCTCCGTGACCATGGCGGTGTGGCGCTCATGGCGAGTCGTCGTGGGCCATCCCCAGGTGCAGGGCCTCGTCGTTGCCCAGGTTCTCGGTGCCGGCCTGCAGTGCCCCGCGCAGATCGGCGTCCAGGCGGGTGTGCAGCAAGGTTTGCATCGCCGTGGCCGTGCGCCGCTTGAAGGTGCGTTCGCCGTAAACACCGCCGTCTCGGCGCGGCGAATCGAACCAGCCCAGCAGCCGCGCCGCAGTGTGGCAGCGGCCCTCTTGCGTGGCCAGCCAGGCCATGGCCACCAGCAGGATTTCGCAGGCGCTCAGCACCGGCAACATCGGCAGGTCCTCGGCCAGCAGCGGCCGCGTGGCCGCCGTATCACCGCTCTCGGCCACCATGGTGGTGTAGACGGTGAAGAGCTGCGCATAGT
>JANOAQ010000675.1:0-4176 GCA_031411195.1 Burkholderiaceae bacterium
AGCCACGACCTGGCGGTGGTGGACCTGGTCTGCGACGAGGTGATCGTGCTCTACCAGGGCCGGGTGGTCGAGCAGGGCACGCCGACCCAGCTGTTTCAATCGGCCGCCCACCCCTACACCCGGGCGCTGATGGACGCGGTGCCGCGCGCGCGGCCAGGGGCGCGCCGCCAGGCCGGGCCGGCGCACGTGGTGCTGTCGGCGGATGTCGTTTCAGCCACAGCCACGGCCAGCCGCGGCTGCGCCTTCGCCGCCCGCTGCCCTTGGCGCCAGGCCGATTGTGTGCACCGGGCCCCCATCCTGCGCCCGCTGGCCAGTGGCCACCAGGCCGCCTGCCACCACGCCGAAGCCGTGCTGGCGGCGGCCACGTCCGTGGCTGCAGAATGACACTCAAGCTGCCCTCGTTGGCACCGCCCTTGTCGAACCGTTCCAGGAGCACTTCATGACCCTTAGCCGACGCACGCTTGCGCAGGCCACCGCGTTGCTGGCTTTGCCCGGCCTGGCACTCGACAGCCGCGCCCAGCGCGCCAAGGACAGCGTGGTGCTGGGCATGGTGCTCGAACCCACGCCCGGCCTGGACCCCACCATGGCCGCCGCCGCCGCCATCGGCGAGGTGGTGCACTACAACATCCTCGAAGGCCTGACCAAGGTGACCGACGGCGGCGCCGTGCTGCCGCTGTTGTGTGTCGACTGGACCAGCGACCCCGATGGCAAGAGCTACAACTTCAAGCTGCGCACGGGCGTGAAGTTCTCGGACGGCACGCCCTTTGACGCCGAGGCGGTGCGCTTCAGCTTCGAGCGCTCCAAGGCGCCCGACAGCACCAACAAGGCCAAGAAGACGGTGTTCGACAACATCTCGTCCATCGCCACGCCGTCGCCCGACGTCGTCATCCTGACCCTGCACAACCCCGACGCCACCCTGCCCTTCCGGCTGGCCGAGAACACCGCTGTCATCCTCAGCCCCAAGAGCGCGGCCACCACCGCCACCCAGCCGGTGGGCACTGGCCCGTTCAGGCTGGACAGCTGGCAAAAGGGCACCGCAATCACCCTGGTGAAGTGGGACGGCTACCGCGATGCGGCGGCCATCAAGCTGCGGCGCGCCACCTTCCGCTTCATCAACGACAACGCCGCGCAGGTGGCCGCCTTGCTGGCCGGCGACATCGACGGCATGCCGCGTTTTGGCGCAGTGCAGAACTTGAAGCAGTTCCAGGCCGACAAGCGGTTCGTGGTGGGCATCGGCAGCACCACCGGCAAGGGCATCCTGGCGCTGAACAACAAGAAGAAACCGCTCGATGACGTGCGTGTGCGCCGCGCCATCAGCCACGCCATCGACCGCAAGGCCTTCATCGACGGCGTGCTCGAAGGCCTGGCCACGCCCATCGGCAGCCACGCCGCGCCTACCGACCTGGGCTATGTGGATCTGACGGGCATGTACCCCTACGACCCGGAGAAGGCCAAGGCCCTGCTCCGGCAGGCCGGCGTGGCCACGCCGCTGAACCTCACGCTCACCCTGCCGCCGCCCAACTATGCGCGCAAGGGCGGCGAGGTGGTGGCCGCCATGCTGGCCAAGGTGGGCATCAACGCAAAAATCGAAAACGTGGAATGGGCGCAGTGGCTGTCGGGCGCCTTCAAGGGCAATTTCGACCTCACCATCATCAACCACGTCGAGCCGCTCGATTATGTGCAGTACGCCGACCCGCAGTACTACTGGGGCTACGACAGCCCGGCCTTGCGCGCACTGGTGAAAAAGCGCAACGAAGGCGGGCGCGGGCGCCAGCAGGTGGCGATGTATGGCGACATCCAGCGACAGATCGCCACCGATGCGGTCAACGCCTTCCTCTTCAACCCGGCGCAGGTGTCGGTGGCCAGGCGCGGGCTCAAGGGCCTGTGGACCAGCTCGCCGGTGTTTGCCAACGATCTTTCGCAGGTGTCCTGGGCATGAGCACCGAATCAACCGACCTGGCCGCCCAAATGGCCGAACTCACTGCCGAACTGCGCGGCTACGAAGAACGCATCCTCGACCCGTTGATGCGCGCCGACCCGGCGCAGATCCGGGCCCTGCTGGCGCCCGAGTTCACCGAGTTCAGCAGCAGAGGGCGGGTGCTCAACCGCGACGCCATCCTGGCCACCCTGGCATCCGAGCCAACGCGCCAGCCGCGCCAGTTGCGGGGTTTCAAGGTCAAGCTGCTGGCCCCGGGCGCCGCGCTCACGCTGTGGCGCGTCAAGCGCGACGACGGCATCGAAACCCTGCGCAGCAGCGTGTGGCAACTTCAGCAGGGGCGCTGGCAAATGGTCTTCCACCAAGGCACGCTGGCCGCGCAGGATGACGAGGCCACGCTCTGAGCGTTCGGCGGGGCTTCAGCCCCGCAGGTGGCAGGCCACCCAATGCCCATCACCTGCGGCCTTGAGCACGGGTGACTGCACATCGCACAGGCCCTTCTGCGCGATGGGGCAGCGGGTGTGGAAGTGGCAACCCGGCGGCGGGTTGATCGGGCTGGGCACATCGCCCTGCAGCCGGATGCGCGTGCGCTTGACCGTCGGGTCAGGAATGGGAACCGCTGACAGCAGCGCCTCGGTGTAGGGGTGCTGCGGCCGGGTGTACAGGTCTTTGGACGGCGCAATCTCGACGATGCGGCCCAGGTACATCACCGCCACCCGCTGGCTGATGTGCTCGACCACGCTCAGGTCATGAGCGATGAAGACGTAGGTCAGGCCCAGTTGCGACTGCAGGTCTTCCAGCAGGTTGATGACCTGGGCCTGGATCGACACATCCAGCGCGCTCACTGCCTCGTCGCAGACGATGAGCTTGGGGTTGACGGCCAACGCGCGGGCGATGCCGATGCGTTGGCGCTGGCCGCCCGAAAACTCGTGCGGGTAGCGGCGCATGTGGTCGGCGCTCAGGCCCACGGTCTCGAGCAACTGCACGATGCGCGCGTCGTAGTCGGCGCGTGTCCTGGTGAGCTTGTGGATGGTCAGCGCCTCGCCAATGATGGCCGACACCGTCATGCGCGGGTTCAGACTGGCAAACGGGTCCTGGAAGATGATCTGCATGTCACGCGCCAGAGCCCGCAACTGGTCCTTGTCGGCATGGGTGACGCTCTTGCCCTCGAACCACACCTCGCCCGAGGTCGGCTCGATCAGGCGCAGGATGCAGCGGCCGGTGGTGCTCTTGCCGCAGCCGCTCTCGCCCACCACGCCTAGGGTTTCACCAGCCGGCAGCTCGAAGCTGACGCCATCCACGGCATGCACCTGGCCCACCGTGCGGCCGAGCAGGCCGCCCCTGATCGGGAAGCGCTTGACCAGGTTCTGTACTTTCAGCAGCGGTGCGGTGGCGGTGGCCGGTGCACTGGCAGCGGCGGGGACGGTGTTGCCGTTCATGCCAGGGCGCTTTCCAGGATGCAGGCCACCTTGTGGCCGGGAGTCACTTCCACCAAGGGCGGTGTGCTGGTACTGCAGGCGGGCATCGCAAACTTGCAACGGCCGGCAAAGCGGCAGCCCGGCGCCGGGTCGATCAGCTTGGGCACCGTGCCTGGAATGGCTTCCAGCCGAACCTTGTGTGTGGCGGCCATGTCGATGCGCGGAATGCTGCGGATCAGGCCCTGCGTGTACGGGTGGCGCGGTCGCGCAAACAGGTCTTCGGCGCTGGCTTCTTCGATCACCTGGCCCGCATACATCACCACCACCTTCTGCGCCACCTCGGCCACCACGCCCATGGCGTGGGTGATCAGCATCACGGCCATGCCCAGGCGGTCTTTGAGCTCCTGCATCAAGTCGAGGATCTGGGCCTGGATGGTGACGTCCAGCGCCGTGGTGGGCTCGTCGGCGATCAGCAGCTTGGGATTGCAGGCCAAAGCGATGGCGATCATCACGCGCTGGCGCATGCCACCCGAAAACTGGTGCGGGTAGTCGAGCACCCGGCGCTCGGGCGTGGGAATGCGCACCAGGCGCAGCATCTCCACCGCGCGGTCCATCGCGTCCTTGCGCGACAGGTTCTCGTGCAGGCGCACGCTTTCGGCGATCTGTTCGCCGACCGTGTAGACCGGGTTCAGGCTCGTCATCGGCTCCTGGAAGACGATGGCGATTTCCTTGGCGCGGATCTTCTGCATCTCGGCCGGCGGCAGCGGCACCAGGTCGCGCCCCTGCCACAGTACCTGGCCGGCGACGATCTTGCCGGGCGGC
>JANOAQ010000676.1:0-5248 GCA_031411195.1 Burkholderiaceae bacterium
GTCGCCGAGTGCGCGCTGCAGGTCGCGGCGGGTCATGTCCAGGCCCAGCGTATAGGCGTAGACATGGTCCAAGGCCTGCGCGATCGGGATGTTGCGGCCGCCGCGGTGCAGCGCGGCCACCAGTTCCACCTCGTAGTGGTAGTTTTTGGTCAACGGTGGGTAGGGGTGGTCGGCCACCGTGCCGGGCGCCACGTTCTGGATGGCGTCGGTCGGCTTCTGGAAGAAAAAGGGCGGCTCGCGGGTCGGGTCGCTGCCCATTTCGCGCGCATGGGCGGCGTAGTTGCGGCCGATGCAGTAGATGCGCCGCACCGGAAACTGTTCATCGCTGCCGACGATGGGCACGTAGGTGGCGGGCACGGTGAAGGGGGTCTTCACACCGTTTTGCGCCACGGTGGGCAGGGCGCAGCCGGCCAGGGCGCCCAGGCCCAAGGTGGCGGTGGTTTCAAACAGTGATCGGCGGTCCATGGCGGCGGGCCTCGAGGCGGTGGCGGGCCCTGATGATGGCCGAACCGGCGCCCGGCGCGAACCCGCGTTTTCGAGCGGGCAAGCCGCCCGGCCCTGGACAGTTTGTCAGCGCGCGGCCAGGGCCGCCAGCAGTTTGTCGTGGATGCCGCCGAAGGCGCCGTTGCTCATCACCAGCACCTGGTCGCCCGGCTTGGCGGCCTTCACGATGGCGGCCACCAGGCGGTCCACCGTGTCGGCCACCACGGCCTGGGCGCCCATGGGGGCCAGGGCCTCGGTGGCGTTCCAGCCGTAGTTGCCTTGCAGGCAGAAGGCCAGGTCGGCTTCTTCCAGGGCCCAGGGCAGCAGGGCGGACATGGAGCCGCGCTTCATCGTATTGGTGCGCGGCTCAAACACCGCCAGTACCCGCGCCAGCCCGGCGCGCCGGCGCAGGCCGTTGATGGTGGTGCGCATGGCCGTGGGGTGGTGGGCAACGTCGTCGTAGACCTTGATGCCACCGGCCTCGCCACGCAGCTCGAGCCGGCGGCGCACGTTTTCAAACGTGGCCAGCGCGGCGGCCGCCACCTCGGGCGCCACACCCACATGCTCGGCCGCGCCGATGGCGGCCAGGGCGTTGAGCTGGTTGTGCTCGCCCAGCTGCGACCAATCGACGCGGGCCACCTTCAGGCTGCCGCGCAGCACGTCGAAGGCATGCGGCTCGCCGCGGGCGCGCAGGGCGCCAGGCTCTTCTTTGCGGGCGCCGAAGCGCTGCAGCTCGCTCCAGCAGCCACGCGCCAGCACGCGGTCGAGCGAGGCTTCTCGGGCGTTGACCACCAGCCGGCCGCAGGCCGGCACGGTGCGCACCAGGTGGTGAAACTGCGTCTCGATGGCGGCCAGGTCGGCAAAGATGTCGGCGTGGTCGAACTCGAGGTTGTTGAGGATGGCCGTGCGTGGCCGGTAGTGCACGAACTTGCTGCGCTTGTCGAAGAAGGCGGTGTCGTACTCGTCGGCCTCGATGACGAAAACCTTCCCCTCGCCCAGGCGCGCGGAGATGCCGAAGTTGAGCGGCACGCCGCCCACCAGGAAGCCGGGCTTCAGCCCTGCGCAATCAAGCATCCACGCCAGCATCGAGGTGGTGGTGGTCTTGCCATGCGTGCCGGCCACGGCCAAGACATGCTGGCCGCGCAGCACGTTTTCGGCCAGCCACTGCGGGCCGCTGGTGTAGGCATCACCTGCGTCGAGGATTGCCTCCATCAGTGCATTGCCGCGCGTGACCACGTTGCCGATCACGTACAGGTCGGGCGCCAGGGCGCGCTGCGCCGGGTCAAAGCCCTCGATCAGCTCGATGCCCAGGCCGCGCAGCTGGTCGCTCATCGGCGGGTAGACATTGGCATCGCAGCCGGTGACGCGGTGGCCGGCCTCGCGGGCGATGGCGGCAATGCCGCCCATGAAGGTGCCGCAGATGCCGAGGATGTGGATGTGCATAGAAGGCGTAGCGGGGGAAAAGGTCAGACCTCGAAGCTCTGCCGCGCCACCCAGTCCTGCCCCGGGGCCAGGGTGACCGGCGCACCGATCTGCGCGGCTTCGACGCACAGCATCTGCAGCCAGTCGTCATCTGGCAGGTCAGGCAGGGCGGCGGCGCGGGTGGGGCCGGGGTTCCACACCACCACGTCGTCAAACCCCTGGCGGGTGATGGTGGTGCGGCCGGCGGCGGTGGCCAGGCTCAGCGGGCCGGCGGCGTCGAAGTAGATGCGGTCGATCTCGCCGGCAAAGCTGAAGGGGTCCATCTCTTGCTGCTGCGAGCCGCCCGTCACCTTGTCCTGGTAGCGCACGCCGTACAGCCCGCCCAGGCGGGCGCGGCGCACGTCGTCCACCAGCAGGTAAATGTGCAGCGCGGCCTGAAAATCAAACGGCGCGTGGCCGGTGTTGGTGATGGCCAGTTCCACATCCAGCTGCAGACCGCTGAAGCTGAAGCTCAGCTCGGCCTCGAAGGCATGCGGCCAGATCGCGCGGGTGGCTTCGTCATCCGTCAGGCGCAGCACGCCGATCACCACATCGCCGCGCTGGGCGCCTTCCACCCACTGCCACAGGCGGTTGCGCGCCAGGCCGTGCTGGGGCAAGGGCCCCTGCGCAGCAAACTGGGGAAACACCACCGGGATGCCCCCGCGCACTGCATGCCGGCCGCCGGCCTGCGCCAAGGGCGACAGGTAGAGACGTTCCTGGTCGCCCGCCGGGATCCAGCTGACGATGTGGCCGCCGTGCAGCAGCACGGTGAGTTCGGCGCCGTCGGGCGCGCGCAGCCACATGGCCGGCTGGCCCAGCACTTCGGTCGGCTTGATCATGCCTTGCGCAGCGCAACGGCCGCAGCAGCCACGGTGGCGGCGATGTCGTCGGCCGTGTGCGCGGCGCTGACGAAGCCGGCTTCATACAGCGCGGGCGCCAGGTACACGCCCTGGTCGAGCATGCCGTGGAAGAAGCGGTTGAAGCGCGGCTTGTCGGTGGCCATCACGGCGTTGTAGTGCTGGGGCAGTGCATCGGCGGATGAAGCGGTGAAGAAGAATCCGAACATGCCGCCTTCGCTGTCGCCCACGAAGGGCACACCGGCGGCATTGGCGGCGGCGGTGAGGCCGGCCACCAGCGATTGCGTCTTGGCCGACAGCGCTTCGTAGAAGCCGGGCTTGGTGATCTCTTGCAGCGTGGCCAGGCCGCAGGCGGTGGCCACCGGGTTGCCCGACAGCGTGCCGGCCTGGTAGACCGGGCCCAGCGGCGCCAGGTTTTGCATGATCTTGCGGCTGGTGCCGAAGGCCGCCAGCGGCATGCCGCCGCCGATCACCTTGCCGAACACGCTGATGTCGGGCGCAAAGCCGGGGATGAGCTTGGCGTACACACTTTGCGCGCCGCCCAGCGCCACGCGAAAGCCCGTCATCACCTCGTCGAAGACGAACAGCGCGCCGTGCTGCCGGCACAGCTCGGCGATGCGTTTGATGAATGGCACCTGGGCGCGCACGAAGTTCATGTTGCCGGCGATGGGCTCGATCATCACGCAGGCGATCTCGCCGCCTTGCGTGGCAAACACTTCCTCAATCTGCGCCAGGTTGTTGTATTCCAGCACCAGGGTGTGCTGCACCACCTCCGGCGGCACGCCGGCGCTGGTGGGGTGGCCGAAGGTGGCCAGGCCCGAGCCCGCCTTGACCAGCAGCGCATCGGCATGGCCGTGGTAGCAGCCTTCGAACTTGACGATCTTGCTGCGGCCGGTGGCGCCGCGCGCCAGGCGGATGGCGCTCATGCCGGCTTCGGTGCCGCTGCTGACCAGGCGCACCTGCTCGACGCTGGGCACCAGGGCGATGATGGCCTCGGCCAGCTCGACTTCGCGCTCGGTGGGTGCGCCGAAGCTGAAGCCGTCGACGGCTGCCTTCTGCACCGCTTCGAGCACGGCCGGGTGGCCGTGGCCCAGGATCATCGGGCCCCAGGAGCCGATGTAGTCGGTGTAGCGCGTGCCTTCGGCGTCCCACATGTAGGCGCCCTGGGCGCGGGCGATGAAGCGCGGCGTGCCGCCCACCGCGCGAAACGCACGCACGGGTGAATTGACACCGCCGGGGATCACGCGCTGGGCGCGTTCGAACAGGGCTTGGTTGCTGGTCATTGGGCTGAGGTGAGGAGTCAGTGCACGCGGCGGGGCGAGGGCTTGCCGGTGGCGTCGGTGGCTTCGGGCTCATCGATCATGGGCTCGCCTTCGATCGGGTCGTCAGCGCCTTCTTCGGGTGGGGGCATGGCCCAGAAGAAGCGGTCGGGCACCACGCCGCCCATGCCGGGGCGAAAGCCCGAATCGAGCGTCTGGTCCATGAAGGCCAGGGCCTCGCCCACAGCGGCCTGCAATTCGGCGCCCGACGCCAGCAAGGCCGCCAGTGCGGCGCTGAGCGTGTCGCCCGCGCCGACGAAGCTGGTCTCGAACATCTCGAACTTCTCGCCGGTGAGCGCGCCCTGGGGCGAGGCCAGCACGTTGTCGATGAACTGCTCGCTGCCGGGCTTGCCGCTGGACTTGCCGCCTTTGCTGGCCAGCATGATGCCGGTGACCAGCACAAAGCGGGTGCCGCGCTCGCCGGCGGCCACCGCCAGCTCGCGGGCCGATGCCGGGCGCTCGCTGTCCCAATCGGGCAGCAGAAAGTCGGTCAGCGTCTTGTGGTTGCCTACCAGCACCTCGGTGGCGGGCAGGATCAGCTCGCGAAAGGCCTCGTGGTAAGGCTGGGCCTGGTCGTCATCCAGCCAGCCCAGGTTGGGCAGGTAGCTGACCAGGGGCACATCCGGGTAGTCGGCCAGGATCTCGGCCACCGCGCTCACGCCTTCGGCGCTGCCCAGAAAGCCCACCTTCCAGCCCGCGACGTTGATGTCCTCCAGCACCGTGCGGGCCTGCTCGGCCACCACGTCGGCGTCGATGGGGTGGTGGTCGAAGATTTCGGCCGTGTCGCGCAGCAGCACGCTGGTGGTGATGGGCAGGGCATGTGCGCCCATGGCCGCCAGGGTGCTCACGTCGCCGGCCAGACCACCGGCACCACTGGGGTCGGCGGCGTTGAAGGTCAGCACGCAGGCGGGTGATCCGGCGGCGGCGTCCTGCGTGGCGTCGGCGACGGCATCTGCCGAGGCGTCGGGTGGGCGGGGAGCGCTGGTGGTCATGGACAGATCCGATGCAGGGAGAGGAGGGCGGCCTTGCGTGGCGTGGGGCAGGACCCGCCGGCGTGCTGGCGCAAAGTTGAAATAACTTGCTTCAGCCCCGCCAAAGGGCCCGATTGGCCCGAAATCGCGTGGCTAC
>JANOAQ010000677.1:0-10543 GCA_031411195.1 Burkholderiaceae bacterium
CCGTCGTCGTCGGACGTGGCGTGCTGGCTCACCGTCGATACCTCGGTCTTGCGCCGACGCAGGCTGTCGATGGCGCGGTTGCGCGCAATGCTGGTCAGCCAGGTCATGGGCTGGGCACGGGCGGCCTCGTAGCCTGAGGCGGCACGCCAGATGTTGACAAAGATGTCTTGCAAGAGGTCCTCGGCTTGTGCTCGATCCGGGTTGATACGCAGGATCACGCCGAAGAGATGCGCGCTGGTGGCCGAATAGAGCGTGCCAAATGCCGCACGATCGCCCAAAGCCACGCGCGACAGCACCTCGGCCAGCGCGGTGCTGCGATCGGTCCAGGTGGTGGTTGGCAAGGCCATGGATGGGTTGGGTGTCTCGGAGCAGGCGTTTGAACTCGGCGCAGTATGCCCAAACCCGAAGCGGCGGGTCACGCGGCGGGTGAAGCGGTGGATCAGGCGGTGGTTCAGGCGGCAAGTCAGGCGGCGGGTCGTATGTGGCCTGGCGGGTGTTTCAAGCGGGGTGCGGGCGAACGCCGTCCAGGCGCTGCGCCAGGGCCATCATCAACGGCATGCACGCGGCCCAGGCCAACGCCAGGGCGGCCAAGGCCACGGTGGGGTCGGTGAACTGTGCAGCCCCGAGGCTAGCGCCAGCCGCATAGGACAAGGGCCCGGCCACAGCGCCCAGGGCTGCGGCCAACCACGGCCGGCCACGCAGCCAGCCCATGGAAACGTTCAGCGTGGTGGCCAGCAGACCCCACAGCGACAGCATCCACAGCGGTGGCAGGGCAGGCGACCACTGGCCCGAGGTGTAGCTGATCAGCCCCGCAGCCAGCAGGGTGCCCTCCACCACGCCGCCCAGGGCCATGCTCAGCAGAATCAGCAGCGCCTCGGGCCGTGGTCGTGCGGCCATGCGCAGGTGCCAGGCTGCCACCACCGCCACGCACAACACGCCGGTCAGTGGCCAGCCCAGTGCTGCAGCGCGAATGCAGGCCAGCCACGCCAGCTGAAACAGTGCGAAGTTCAAGACCAGCAGGCCCCTGCCGGCCAGCTTGTCGTGCCAGAGAGCGGTGTTCAGATGGGCCTCCAGGGTTTGGGAAGTGGTGGCGCTGTGGGCGCGAGGCAATGCATGCGGGCGCGATTGTGATGGTGGTGCGCGGCGAGCCGGCCAACGGGCCTGTGGCCACCCCTGTCGATAATGGGGTTCCTCCGCTCCTGTCGACCCCCCTGACCATGGCCATACGAGAGATCTTGAAGATGGGTGACCCGCGCCTTCTGCGCGTCGCCCGGCCTGTGCAAGCATTCGGCACACCCGAACTGGCCACCTTGCTGGTCGACCTGCAGGACACCATGGTGGCCGCCAACGGCGCCGGCTTGGCGGCGCCGCAGATCGGCGTGGACCTGCAGGTGGTGATCTTCGGTTTCGAGCACAACCAGCGCTACCCCGACGCACCGCCCGTGCCGCTGACCGTGCTGGTCAACCCGCAGATCACGCCACTGGGCAACGAGACGACCGACGGTTGGGAAGGCTGCTTGTCGGTACCCGGTCTGCGTGGCGTGGTGCCCCGCTACAGCCGCATCCGCTACACCGGCTTCGACCTTCAGGGCAGAGCCATCAGCCACGAGGCCGAAGGCTTTCACGCCCGGGTCGTGCAACATGAATGTGATCACCTGATCGGCCGGCTCTACCCCACACGCATGACCGACCTCACCCGGCTGGGCTTCACCAGCGTGCTGTTTCCCGAACTCGACGCCAACGCCAGCGACGATTGTGTTTTCTTCCCCCCACGTCGCTTCGCGCCTGCCCCCCGAGGGGGCGCTCAGCCGCCTTGGGGCGGCCCGGCGTCGGCTGAGTGCGCCGGCTTTACACGCCAGACACCCGGTCGCGTCAGCGGCGTGTCGGGCTGGGGCGTTGTACCGGATAGGCCGCCCCGTGGTGGGCGGTGGAGACCGTGGCCATGCCCAGTGCCCGCACACCAAACACCTCTCGCCCGGCCGCCTGGCTGTGGCTCTTGTTGACCGGCCTGCTGTGCCTGCTGGGCCTGGTGGCTGCGGGTGCCGCCCGTGCGGGCACCACGCCCGGCGACCCCACGCCGGTCTACGTGGGCAGGCTCAGTGCCTTGCAGGGCGATGTGCGTTGGCTTGACCGGGATGGTGGCCAGTGGCTGCCGTCCACCGCAGCGCAACCATTGCGCAACTGGCCCGTCAGCACGGGCGATCGCCTGCGTACCGGGCCTGATGGCCGCGCCGAACTTCGTCTGGGCAGCGCCACCGTGCGCCTGGGCGCCGATGCCGAATTGTGGCTCGAGCAAGTGGACGACCAGGCTGTGGTGCTGATGGTGCAGGCGGGCACGGCGGCCCTGCGCCTGGCGGCGGTCGATGGTGACGCCTTCGGCCCGGTGGAACTGGCCACCCGCGAAGGCCGCTGGTTGCCTCAACGGCCTGGCCACTACCGCATCGACCGCATGAGCGACGCCACCCAGGCCACCGCTTGGCGCGGCGAGTTGCGCTTTGAAGGCCGCGACAGCGCCTTGCTGGTGCCCACCGGCCGCCGCGCAGATCTTTGGCAGGATGGCAGCGGCCGCACCCGCTACGCCTGGGCCGGTGTTGACCGCGACGGTTTTGCCGACTGGGTGGCCCGCGACGAGCGCCACGATGACGCACCCACCACCGCCCGTTACGTGCCCCCTGGCATGACCGGCTGGCAAGACCTGGACCGCCATGGTGACTGGATGGACAACCCCGAGCACGGCCCCTTGTGGCAGCCGCGCGTGGTGGCACCGGGTTGGGCACCGTTCCAGGATGGCCGTTGGGCCTGGGTATCCCCCTGGGGCTGGACCTGGATCGACGCGTCGCCCTGGGGCTTTGCGCCTTTCCACTACGGCGGCTGGGTGATGGTGGGCGGCCGCTGGTGCTGGTCACCCGGCCCGCGTGGCGGCATCCGCCCGCACTATGCCCCGGCACTGAACGCCTGGATCGGCGGCCCGCGGGTGGGCGTGACCATCCACATCGGTGGTGGTCGCCCGCCGCCGCCGAGGGTGGTGATCCCGGTGGTAGTGAACCGGCCGATCTACCAGCCGGTGGTGGTGGTGCCGGTGCGCCCGCGCCCCGAGCACCGCTGGGAAGGCCACTACCGACGCGAGGTGGTCCCGCCTGGCCCCGTGCAGCGCCCGCCCGAGCCGCGCCGCTGGGACGATGTGCGCCCGGGCGATGGCCGGCCGCACGATGGCCGCCGCGAAGATCGACGTGATGACCGGCGCGATGACCGGCGCGATGACCGCCGGGACGACCGCCGCCGCGACGATGACCGCCGCGGTGAGGCGCCGACCCAGCCGCGCCCACCGGTGAATGTCGGTGCGCGCCCGCCAGTGGTGGCTGCGCCGGCGGTCAGCGCCGGGCCGGTCTGGCATGCTTCAGAGCAGCCCGAACCCTACAGGCCAGCGGCGGGCCAAGCCGGCCTGCCGACGTCGCTTGAGCAGCCGCAGCCCCAGGTGCTGCCCCCGGCCGCGCAGCCACCGGTGCAGCGTGCGGTGCCGATGGTGCGCCCGCCTGAGTCGGTAGTCCGTCCGGCCGAGGCGGCGGTGCGCGCCCCGCCGGTGGCACGTCCTGTGGCGCCGATCGCTGCGCCCGTGCTTGTGGCACCTGCGGCGCCAGCGCCCGCTGCCGAGCCGGCGCAGAAGACCAGGCCGGCTCCGATGCAGCGCGGCCCGCAAGATGGGGACGAGCGGCGGGACAACCGCAATGAGAACCGCGGCGACAACCGAGGCGAAAAGCACCGCGGCCATGGGCCTGAAGACTCCCGCCAGGCCGAAGGCCGCGGCGGCGAGCGGGCCTCCTGGCGTTAGTCGACAGGCGCGCCAGCGGTGGCTGGTGTCAACGCAGCCAGGGCTTCATCACCACCCACACATTGGCCAGCATGCGCGGATGCGCTTCGGCCTTGGGGTGGATGCGGTCGGGCTGAAACAGCCGCTCGGCGTGTGGCCCGTCGGCCACGCCGGCCAGCAGAAAGGGCACCAGGGCCGCACCCTCGGCCTGGGCAACGCTGGCGAACAGGGCTGAAAAATCCTGCCCATAGCGGGCGCCGTAGTTGGGCGGCAGCTGCATGCCCACCACCATCACCTTGGCGCCCGCTGCCTTGGCATCGCGCGCCATGGCCAGCAAGTTGTCGCGCGTCATCGCCAACGGCAGGCCGCGCAGCGCATCGTTGCCACCCAGTTCGATCACCACATGGGTCGGGCCGTGCTGCTTGAGCAAGACGGGCAGACGTGATCGGCCACCCGAGGTGGTGTCGCCGCTGATGCTGGCATTGACCACCTTGGCCACCAGCTTGTCGTTGGCCAATTGCTTGTCGAGCAGGGCCACCCAGCCGCTGCCGCGCGCCAAGCCGTATTCGGCCGACAGGCTGTCGCCCAGCACCAGCAGCGTCTTGCCCGCAGCGGCCTGCGCGGGCACCGGTGCAGCGCACAGCGCCGCCCACACCAGCAGGCTACAGTGCAGCAGCGCCACTCGACGCGCCTTGCCGCGCGCCAACATCCGTCCCATGAGCGATCCCATCATTGCGGTTGATCACGTCAGCCGCGCGGTTACCGATTCGACCGGCACGCTGACGATTCTCCACGACATCGACTTCACCCTGCAGCGGCGTCGGTCCACCGCCATCGTGGGTGCTTCGGGCTCGGGCAAGAGCACGCTGCTGGCTTTGATCGCCGGGCTCGACCACCCCACCAGCGGCACCGTGTGGCTCGATGGCGAAGACATCTTCGCGCTCGACGAGGACGCCCGTGCCGGCCTGCGTGCGCGCAAGCTGGGTTTTGTTTTTCAAAGCTTTCAGCTGCTCAGCCACTTGAGCGCGCTTGAAAACGTGATGCTGCCGCTTGAACTGCTGGGCCGGCCCGATGCTCGCAGCAAGGCCGCCGAGATGCTGCGCCGGGTGGGCCTGAGCGAACGGCTGAACCACTACCCGCGCACGCTGTCGGGGGGCGAGCAGCAGCGGGTGGCGCTGGCCCGCGCCTTCGTGGTCGAGCCGGCGGTTTTGCTGGCCGACGAGCCCACCGGCAGCCTGGACCACGCCACCGGCGAGACCGTGATGGCGCTGATGTTCGAGATGAACCGCGAGTCGGGCACGACGCTGGTGCTGGTCACGCACGACCGCGCCATCGCCGAGCGCTGTGACCGCCAGCTGGTGATCGAGGCCGGGCGCTTGAAGCCGGAGGTGGTGGCCTGAATGGCCGATCAACCTGACCTGCGGCGCCGTCAGGCTTTGGGTGCACTGGCGGCCACCTGGGCCTGGCCCGCGCTGGCCGCCAAACCTGCAAAAGGCGCGGCCGCCGAAGCTTCGGCGTCTGTGGTGGCGCCTGGCGAAAGGCCGGCAGAACGCCGGGCACCGGGCGGTGTGGTGCGCCTGCCGCTGGGCCCCGCAGCCCGGGCACCTGAAGCGCGGCGGGTCGATGACACACCCCTGCTGGTGGTGGGCACGCCTGCGGGCTGGACAGCGCTGGTGGGCTTGGCGCTGGACACCCCCCTGGGCGAATCTGCCATCGTCGTGCAACGAGACGGTGCGACCGATCAGCACCTGCCCTTCACCGTGGCGCGCTACCCCTACCGCGAGCAGCGCCTCACCGTGGCGCCAGGGCATGTCGACCTGTCGCCCGACAACCAGGCCCGGGCGGCGCGCGAGCGCGCGCACCTGGCCCAGGTGATCGCTACCCGCAGCGCCCCGGGCCCGGCTTGGCTGGCCATGCAGGCGCCGGTGGTGGGGCCACGTTCCAGTTCGTTCGGGCTGCGGCGCATCTTCAACGGCCAGCCGCGTTCACCGCATTCGGGCATGGACATTGCCGCTGGCCCGGGCACGCCGGTGCATGCACCGCTGGCCGGTGTGGTGGTGGACACTGGCGACTATTTCTTTGCGGGCAATTCCGTGTGGGTGGACCACGGCGGTGGGCTGTTGTCGCTGCTCTGCCATTTGAGTGCCGTCGGCGTGGCGGTGGGCGAGCGGTTGGCTGCCGGCCAGGCGCTGGGCCAGGTGGGTGCCACCGGCCGGGTGACGGGGCCGCACCTGCACTGGTCGGTCACGCTCAACCGCGCCAGCGTCGATCCGGCGCTGTTTCTGGCCGCTTGATTCACCGCCGACCATGAAAAAGGGGCACCGAGGTGCCCCTTTGTTCGTCCGCTCCGGCGGTGCTTACTGGCCGGTGAACTTGTAGTCGGTCTTGGCGGCCTTGCGCAGGTCGTCCTGGAAGGTCTGCATCTTCACCTGGCTCAGGCGCTGCTGAATCTGGCCCTTGACGGCGTCGAACTCGGGAAACTGCGCGGCGCGCGTGTCTTCCAGCTTGATGATGTGCCAGCCGAACTGGGTCTTGATGGGCGCTTCGGTCATCTCGCCCTTCTTCAGCTTGGTCATGGCAGCGCCGAACTCGGGCACATAGCTCTCGGGCTTGGCGAAGTCGAGGTCACCACCGTTTTCGCCCGAGCCCGGGTCCTTGCTCTTGGCCTTGGCCAGGTCTTCGAACTTGGCGCCGCCCTTGATCTGCGCGATCAAGGCCTTGGCGTCTTCTTCGCCTTCGACGAGGATGTGGCGGGCGCGGTATTCGGTGCCGGTGGCCTGGCCCTTGAACTTGTCGTACTCGGCCTTGGCTTCAGCGTCGGTGACCGGGTTCTTGGCCTTGAACTGCTCGAACAATTCGCGGATCAGGATGCTCTGGCGGGCCAGTTCCATCTGGGCCTTGTAGTCGGCGGTGCCGGCGATGCCGCGCTTTTCGGCTTCTTGCGCGAAGATTTCGCGGCGCACCACCTCATCCTTGGCCATGCCTTGCATTTCGGGCGAAACCTGCTGGCCGGCGCGGGCGGCCTGCTGCAGCAGCAATTCAACGCGGGCCTTGGGCACTGCCTTGCCGTTGACCACGGCGATGTTCTGGGCACTGGCGGCCAAGGGCAGCAGCAGGGTGGCGGCAACGGCGGCGGCGCAGGCGTGCGCGGCAAAAGTCTTGCGGATCATGGACGAGGAGGCCTTTCAGGGGCTGGGGCTGCGCACCCGGCAGGGCGGGCGGCGGGGATGGACTTCGACAACAGGGTCGGGAGATTCAGGCCGGTCTGGCGGGGTGCCGGATCAGGCCTCGGCAGGGCTGCGGGCCTCGATCGCCAGGGCATGCACGCCTTGGGGGATGATGTCGCGCAGGGCATCATACACAAGCCGATGGCGTGCCACGCGGCTCAGGCCAGTGAGGCGATCGCTGACCAGGATGACTCGAAAATGCGAGCCTTCACCCGCGCCCGCATGGCCGGCGTGCAGGTGGCTTTCATTGATCACCTGCAGCGATTGCAGCGGTTCGATGGCCGCGCGCAGCGCCGCATCGATCAATTCAGCCGAGACGCCGTTCATTGGCCGACCCTCCGTGCTGCGGGCTGCGGGATTCGCGCTTGGGAACGGCCCGGCGCGCTCATGCCGCATCCTTGCCGGCGGACACGTCTTCTTCAGGCAAGTGGCGGCTGATGTAAAGGCCTTGGGCCAGCGTGAACAAGAGCATCAGGCCGATGCCGCCGAACAGCTTGAAGTTGACCCAGGCATCGGTGGAAAAGTTGTAGGCCACCCAGAGGTTGATCAGGCCCATGGCCACGAAGAAGCCGATCCAGGCCCAAGCCAGGCGCAGCCAGACGCCGTCGGGCAGTGCAAGTTGGTGGCCCAGCATCACCTTGAGCAGGTTGCGGCCGAACAGGTACTGGCTGACCAGGATGCTCAGGCCCATCGCCCAGTACAGGCCGGTAGGCTTCCACTTGATGAAGGTTTCGCTCTTGAGCCACACCGTCAAGCCGCCCAGCACCACCACCAGACCCAGGCTGATCCACAACATCAGATCGACCTTCCGGCCAAGCGCCTTGAGCCACGCCACCTGGGCCAGCGAGGCGACGATGACCACCAGGGTGGCCAGCATCACCGGCGCTTCAGTGGGGCCCACCTGGCCACCGGCCACCATGAAGCCGAAATGCTCGGTGGCGAAGGCGGCGGCCCATTCGCGGTGGTTCTCGGTGTACTTGAACGTTCCGAAGAACAACAGGATGGGCAGGAAATCGAGCAGCAGCTTCATGGGGCCAGGAGTGTATCGACCACTGTTCGCCAAAGGCGGCTTCAGGCCTTGGGCACGAAGTCGATGGCGGCCGAATTGATGCAATAACGCTCGCCGGTGGGCATCGGCCCGTCCTCGAACACATGGCCCAGGTGGGTGCCGCACTGCGCGCAGCGCACTTCCACCCGCACCATGCCGAGGCTGGTGTCGGTGATGCGCTCGATTCGGCCTTGGCCGATCTCCTGGCTCCAGCTGGGCCAGCCGCAGCCGGCGTCGAACTTGTGCTCGGCCTCGAACAGCACCTGGCCGCAGCCCACGCAGCGGTAGGCGCCGTCGGCCCAGTGGTCCCAGAACTGGCCGGTGAAGGGCCGCTCGGTGGCGGCCTTGCGCGCCACCTGGTATTGCATGGGGTCGAGCTGCGCGCGCCACTCGGCGTCGGTCTTGCGCACCGGGTAGCGCTCGTCGTCGGGGGCGTGGGGCGGGGCAGGGGTTTTCATGACCGTGATTGTCATGCGGCAACGGCGGCGCTGCGGGCCGCCACGGGGAATCACCCCAAGCGGCGCGGGGCAGGGCGGCGCGATACTCATCGGCTCCATAGCCCGTTACTGCCCAGAGGACGCCCATGCTCGGCCAAATGCAAGACCACCCGTTGTTGATTTCCACCCTGATCGACCACGCGGCCAAGAACCACCCCGAGTCAGAGATCGTCTCGCGCCGGGTCGAAGGCGACCTGCACCGCAGCAACTACGGCCAGGTGGCACAGCGCAGCAAGCAGGTGGCCGGCGCCCTCGACCGCCTGGGCCTGGCCTTCAGCGACCGCGTGGCCACCCTGGCCTGGAACGGCTACCGCCACCTCGAGCTTTACTTCGGCATCACCGGCAGCGGCCGGGTGGTGCACACCATCAACCCGCGCCTGCTGCCCGAGCAGATCGCCTGGATCGCCAACCACGCCGAAGACCAGGTGCTGTGTTTCGACGTGACCTTCCTGCCCATCGTCAAGGGCATCTGGAAGCACTGCACCACCGTCAAGCACTGGGTGGCTTTGTGCGACGCCGACAAGCTGCCTGCCGACACCGGCATCCCCAACCTCGTCAGCTACGAGGCCTGGATCGGCGATGAAACCACCAGCTACACCTGGCCGCAGTTCGACGAGCGCAGCGCCGCCGCGCTTTGCTACACCAGCGGCACCACCGGCAACCCCAAGGGCGCGCTGTACAGCCACCGCAGCACCTTGCTGCACGCCTACGCCGGTGCATTGCCCGATGCGCTGAGCCTTTCGGCACGCGACAGCGTCCTGCCCGTGGTGCCGATGTTCCACGTCAACGCCTGGGGCCTGCCCTATGGCGCGGCCATGACGGGCGCCAAGCTGGTGTTTCCCGGCGGCGCACTCGACGGCAAGTCGGTCTACGACCTGATCGAATCCGAAGGCGTGACCATGGCCGCCGGCGTGCCGACGGTGTGGCTGGGGCTGCTCAACCACACGGCCCAGCACGGGCTGAAGTTCAGCACCATGCGGCGCACGGTCATCGGTGGTTCGGCCTGCCCGCCGGCCATGATCAAGAGCTTTCGCGACGATTACGACGTGACGGTGTTGCACGCCTGGGGCATGACCGAGATGAGCCCGCTGGGCACGGTGTGCACCCTCAAGCCGCACCAGACCAAGTTGGACGGTGAGCAGCAACTGGCCATCATGGCCAAGCAGGGCCGGGCAATCTATGGCGTGGACATGAAGATCGTCGACCCCGACGGCCACGACCTGCCCTGGGACGGCCAGGCCAGCGGCGATTTGCTGGTGTGCGGGCCCTGGATCATCGCCAGCTACTTCAAGGGCGAGGGCGGCAACCCGCTGGTCGAAGGCGGCTGGTTTCCCACCGGTGACGTGGCCAGCATCGATGCCGACGGCTTCTTGCAGATCACCGACCGCAGCAAGGACGTGATCAAGTCGGGCGGCGAGTGGATCAGCTCCATCGACGTCGAGAACATCGCCATGGCCCACCCGGCCGTGGCCATGGCCGCCTGCATTGCCGTGCCCCACCCCAAATGGGACGAGCGCCCGGTGCTGGTGGTGATGAAGAAGCCTGGCGCTGCGTTTGCGGACACCATCTCGGCCGACATCCTGGCCCACTTCGACGGCCGCATCGCCAAGTGGCAGATCCCCGACGACGTGGTGTTTGTCGACGCCATACCGCTGGGCGCCACCGGCAAGATGCAAAAGAACAAGCTGCGCGAGCAGTTCAAGAACCACCCGCTGCCGGCAGGCAAGTGAGTTGGGCAGACCCTGGGGTTAACCCAGGGTTTGCCGATGCTGCGCTGGTTTTGTCGCAGCAAGGACAAACCAGACCACGGCCCGATTTCTAGAATCGAACGATCGTGCTTTTTAATGGGCACCGACCGATTTCCCGCACCGAAAGGCTTCCATGAGCACCACCTACCAGGTCATCGACGGCATTGCAGTCGTCACCATGAACAACCCGCCGGTCAACGGCCTGGGCTACGACA
>JANOAQ010000678.1:0-4557 GCA_031411195.1 Burkholderiaceae bacterium
ACACCACCCGCTCGTCGACCAGATCGAGGTAGTACTGGCCCACCTGGTCGGCCAGCAGCAGGCCCTTGTAGATGATGGTGCGGCAGCTCATGCTGGGCACGTAGTACTCGTGGCTGTGCGTGAGCTGCAGCTTCTGGATCGCGGCGCTGGCCGTCTTGCGGATCACATACAGCTTGCGCTCCAGTGCGTCGGGCACGATCACGTCGGCGCCGCGGCCGATGAAGATCTGGCGGATCACCGGCTCTTTCTCGCGCACCGCCGGGCTCATCGGCATCGCGCGGTTCACCGGCACATCGCGCCAGCCCAGCATCACCTGGCCTTCGGCCTTGACGGCGCGCGCCAGCTCATGCTCGCAGGCCAGGCGGCTGGCATGCTCCTTGGGCAGGAAGATCATGCCCACGCCGTACTCACCGGGCGGCGGCAGCACCACGCCCTGGGCCAGCATCTGGACGCGGAAATATTCGTCGGGCACCTGGATCAGGATGCCGGCGCCGTCGCCCATCAGCTTGTCGGCACCCACCGCGCCCCGGTGGTCGAGGTTCTCCAGGATCTTCAAGCCCTGCTTGACGATGGAGTGCGCCCGCTGGCCCTTGATGTGGGCCACGAAGCCCACGCCGCAGGCATCCTTCTCGTTGGCCGGGTCGTACAGGCCGTGCTGCGCCATTGCGGCGATCTCCGCCGGCGAGGCCATGGAGGATGCCGAGGGGCAATCGGCGGCGAGAACCATGCCTTGGGGTTGTTCGGTCATGGTGCACTCCTTCGCAATTCGGGGGATCGGAATTTACTGCAGCGCAGCAAACGTTTCAAGTGCAATTAAATAGGGTCAGGCTTATTTAATTACCAGACTACCGAGAACTCGAGATTTAAATAGGGACACACCAAATTAGCACGCTGTCGGAGTGTGTGAGCAAGTCCTGCGCCCAGTCAGGCGGGTGCTTTGGCGGGGCGCCCTCTTGGACGCGGCTGCACGGGCCGGCTCAGTTGCTGGGCCAGCTGGGCCAGAAAGGCCGCATCGCCCAGAGCCCAACCCTGGCGCAGGGCGGCGGCAAGCGCGGCACGGCGCTCGGCGGGCAGGCCCTCGTGCAGAAGACGCCGGTAAGCCGCCTCGCGCTCGAATGGCGTGTTGCCCAGGCCCCACCAGGCCGCGCATTCGGCCACCAGTGCGTCACGCGCCTGGCCCAGGTGCTGGGCGGCGCTGCTCCAACGGGGGGCCGGGTTGCCGGGCATCCAGTCGTGTGCCAGCGCTTGCCCGTCCACCCACAACAATGCGTCATGCAGACAAGCACCCGCCTGCACCACGGCGGTGCGGTAGCGCCCGGCCCACAGGCTGCCACTGCGGCTGTGGCGGCGGTTGAAGGCGGCGCCGTAGCGCCGACCCAGGCCCTGCATCAAGGCCGCCAAGGCGCCATCGCCGGCCGGCGTGGCCAGCAGCAGCACCCTGTCCATCAGCAGGGTGTAGGCGTGCACCGCCACGCCTTGCTGCAGCGCCGACTCGCGCAGCGCGGCCAAGAAGGTCTGGCGGTCGTCGTCGTCGATGAACACCGGCTGGCCGCTGTGGCCCAGCAGGGCCACCAGGTGGCCATGGCCGGCCAGCGCCAGGCGGGGCAGGCGCGCCATGGGTCAGCCCGGCGTGCCGGGCGTGGCGCCGGCCAGGGGCGCGGCCGTTTCCAGTGCCGCAAAGGCCTCCTGGCCGGTGAGGCGGCGGTGCTCGCGGGTGGCAAAGCGGTCGGTCATGCCGGCCACGTAGTCGGCCACGGCGCGGTGGCGGTCGGGCTGGGCGGCGTAGTCGGCCGGCATCTCATGCGGCGCGTGCACATAGGCGGCAAACAGCTCGCGCACCACGCTTCGGGCCACCTCGGTGGTGCGCATCACCTGGGGGTGGCGGTACAGCGCGCTGAAGAGCAGCCGCTTGAGCTCGACCGATTCGGCATGTGCGGCCGGCGAATGGCGCAGCCAGCGCGGGCCGCGGCGGGCCGCGTCGGCATTGGCCGGGGGTGCCTCGGCCAGCGCGGCGGCGGTGGCATCGATCACATCGTGCACCTGCGCCGACAGCATGCGGCGGATGGTGTCGAAGAGCAGGCGCCGGCCCGGCTGATCGGCCAGGTGCGGATGCTCGGCCAGCGATTCATCGCGGTGGCGGCGCACCAGAGGCAGATCGCACAGGGCCTCGAAGTGCAGCAGCCCCGAGCGCACGCCGTCGTCGATGTCGTGCGCGTTGTAGGCGATCTGGTCGGCCAGGTTGGTGAGCTGGGCCTCCAGGCTGGGCTGGCTGCCGTCGATGAAGCGGTGCGCCACGCCGCCAGGCTCAGCCGCCTCGATGGCCTGCGCATCGCGCCGGCTGCAGTGCTTCAAGATGCCCTCGCGCGGTTCGAAGCTGAGGTTCAAGCCGTCGAAGGCCGGGTAGCGCTGCTCCAGGCTGTCGACCACCCGCAGGCTCTGCAGGTTGTGCTCGAAGCCGCCATGCGCGCGCATGCAGTCGTGCAGCGCGTCTTGCCCGGCATGGCCGAAAGGCGTGTGCCCCAGGTCATGCGCCAGGGCGATGGCCTCGACCAGGTCTTCGTTCAGCGCCAGGCCGCGCGCGATCGAGCGGCCCAGTTGCGCCACTTCCAGCGAATGGGTCAAGCGGGTGCGGAACAGATCACCCTCGTGGTTGATGAAGACCTGGGTCTTGTAGACCAGGCGCCGGAAAGCGGTGCTGTGCACGATGCGGTCGCGGTCGCGCTGAAAGGCATTGCGCAGCCGCACTGTTGGCTCGGCCCGCAGGCGGCCCCGGCTGTGCTCGGCATGGCAGGCGTAGGGCGCCAGGGGCATGGTCGGCGGCGAGCGCTTTGCGTCGCCGGTCAGGCCACAGCGGCGTGGGCGGTGATGACGTCGGCCACCAGCGCGTCGGGCGCAGGGCGCATGGCGGCGCGGCCCAGGCCGTCGATCACCACGAATCGGATTTCGCCCCCTTCGGCCTTTTTGTCGACGCGCATCAGCGCCATCCAGCGGGCTATGGGCAGCGCCGCCAGGCTGGGCGCCTGCACCGGCAGGCCGGCGCGCTGGCACAAGCGCTGCAGGCGCGGCACCAAGGCGGTTTCCACCAAGCCCAGGCGGGCCGACAAATCGGCCGCCAGCACCATGCCGCAGCCCACCGCCTCGCCGTGCAGCCAGGCGCCATAGCCCAGGCCCGTCTCGATCGCGTGGCCAAAGGTGTGGCCGAAGTTGAGGATGGCGCGCAGCCCGCCCTCTCGCTCGTCCTGGCCCACCACCCAGGCCTTGATCTCGCACGAGCGCTTGACGGCATGTGCCAGCGCCGCCTTGTCGCGCGCCATCAAGGCATCGAGGTTGGCCTCGATCCAGCCAAGGAAGTCCACATCGGCGATGGGCCCGTACTTGATCACTTCGGCCAGGCCGGCCGAAAACTCGCGCGGAGGCAAGGTGTCGAGCAAGTCCAGGTCGCAGACGACACGCACCGGTTGGTAGAACGCGCCGATCATGTTCTTGCCCAGCGGGTGGTTGATGGCCGTCTTGCCGCCCACTGACGAATCCACCTGCGCCAGCAGCGTGGTGGGCACCTGCACGAAGGGCACGCCGCGCATGTAGCAGGCCGCTGCAAAACCGGCCATGTCGCCCACCACGCCACCGCCCAGGGCGTAGATCACCGTTTTGCGGTCGCAAGCTGCGCCCAGCAACTGGTCGTAGACGAGGTTCAGCGTGTCGGCCTGCTTGAACTGCTCGCCATCGGGCAAGGCAATTTGCAGCACACGCCGGTGGTGCGTGGCCAGTTGCGCGGCCAGCCGGTCGGCATACAAGGGCGCCACCGTGGTGTTGGTGACGATCAGCGCTTGGGCCGAAGAAGGCAAGCCGGCCCAGGAAGCAGCGCTGCCCAGCAAGCCGCTGCCGATAAGGATGTCGTAGCTGCGCTCGCCCAGGTGAATGGGCACGGTCAAGGGGGCAGGCGGTGCGGCGGCGGTCATGGGCCGGCAGTGTATCGGCGGCGTGGCAATGGCCCGAGGGCCGAGTGGCGTGTGGGCCGAGTGGCGTGATCGTGCAGCGATGGCCGATGCCGGGTCGCCGCGCCGCAGCGCGGTCGGGCCGCCTCAGGTCATCGGCGATGGCGGCGGCAGCACGCGGCCCACGGTGGCCGGCACGTGCAGCGGGTCGATCAGGCCGGCCAGCTCGAGCTGCATCAGGATCATGTTCACCAGCGTGGGCACCGATGGCCGGCCGGTCTCGATGACGAAGTTCGCCGCGTCGCGGTAGAGCGGGTCGCGCTCGCGGTAGAGATCACGCAGGCGCCTGAGCGGGTCTTTCACTTGCAACAGCGGGCGCTGGGTGTCGTATCGCAGGCGCCGAAACAGCTCTTCGGGTGTGGACCGCAGGTAGATCACCTGGCAATGGCCCTTCAGCGCGGTGCGATTGGCTTCTCGCAGCACCGCCCCGCCGCCCGTGGCCAGCACGGTAGCGCACGCGCTGACCAGACGGGCGATGGTCTGCACTTCCAGATCACGGAAGGCACCCTCGCCGTGCTGCTCGAAGTACTGGCGTATCGGGCCGCCGATCTCGCGCTCGATC
>JANOAQ010000679.1:0-1585 GCA_031411195.1 Burkholderiaceae bacterium
CGCGCCTTCGACCTGGCCGATGTCGATGGCCGGGTTGAGGGACCGGCCCGCGTCATGCAGGATGTCGGCGCGCAGCAGTTTCCATTCGCCGGTGAGCGTGTCCACGACGACTTCACTCACCGCCGCACCATAGGCGAAGTAGTAGAACGGCCGGCCTTGCATGGTGGCGCGGTCCCAGCTGAGGCCGGGCGTGGTGTAGAAGCCGTCGCTCCACAGCTGCACCCGCGCCAGGTAGGCCTGCTGCACCAGTTCAGGCCAGGGCAAGGCCGCGTGCTGCGGGTGTTCGGCCTTGAAGCGCTCCAGCCGTTCGCGGATCTGCCGTGCCGCGTCCTGTGCCGCCTTGCCGTTGAGGTCGCTGCCCGTGCTGGCGGCCGTGGCACTGGTGTTGGCGATCTTGGCCGTGTCGGTGGCGCTGCAGCGCACGGCGCTGAAAGGCAGGCCCAACTCGTGCGCCACCACCTGGGCCACCTTGGTGTTGAGGCCCTGGCCCATTTCCGTGCCACCGTGGTTCACCAGCACGCTGCCGTCGGTGTAGACATGCACCAGGGCGCCGGCCTGGTTCAGGTGCGTGACGTTGAAGCTGATGCCGAACTTCAGTGGCGTCAACGCCAGGCCTTTCTTCAACACCTCGCTCTGCGCGTTGAAGGCCGTGACCTCGGCACGGCGCTGTGCGTAAGCCGATTCGTTTTCCAGCTGCGCCACCAGGGGGTGGATGATGTTGTCGTCCACCGTCTGCCCATAGGGCGTGACGTTGTCTGTGTCGGTGCCGTAGAAGTTGGCACGGCGCACCGCCAGCGGGTCGCGGCCCAGCGCACGCGCGATGCTGTCCACGGCGTATTCGATGGCGATGGCGCCCTGCGGCCCGCCAAAGCCGCGGAAGGCGGTGTTGCTCTGTGTGTTGGTCTTGCCGCTGAAACCGTGCATGGCCACGTCGGGCAGCCAGTAGCTGTTGTCGAAGTGGCACAGGGCCCGTGTCATCACCGGGCCCGACAGGTCCGCCGAATGGCCGGCGCGCGACACCATGGTGACCTCGGCGCCCAGGATGCGGCCTTCGTCGTCGTAGCCCAGGTCCAGGTCGTAGTGGAAGCAATGGCGGCGGCCGGTGATGAGGAAGTCGTCGTCACGGTCCAGGCGCAGCTTGACCGGGCGCTTGTTGCGCACGGCGGCGATGGCGGCCACACAGGCGAACAACGCGCTCTGCGATTCCTTGCCGCCGAAGCCACCACCCATGCGGCGGCATTCCACCTGCACTGCATGTGCCGGCCGGTGCAGTGCGTGCGCCACCAGGTGCTGCATCTCGCTGGGGTGCTGGGTGGAGCAGTGCAGGTGCAGGCCGCCGTCTTCCTTGGGGATGGCGTAGCTGATTTGCCCTTCCAGATAGAACTGCTCCTGCCCGCCGACGTCGAAGCTGCCTTTGATGCGGTGCGGTGCCGCCGCGATGGCAGCGCGCACGGCCGCGATGGCGGCCACGCAGGCAAAGAGCGCACTCTGTGATTCCTTGCCGCCAAAGCCGCCGCCCATGCGCCGGCATTCCACCTGCACGGCGTGCGCCGGCCGGTGCAGCGCGTGGGCCACCAGGTGCTGC
>JANOAQ010000680.1:0-4951 GCA_031411195.1 Burkholderiaceae bacterium
CGCAGCGCCCGGCGCGCGGGGCCCTGCGGTGAGCACGGTGCTGGTGGTGCAAGGCCCCGGCCTGGGCGCCGAGGCCCAACGCTTGCTGGCCGGCATGGCCGGCGTGCAGCGGGTGCAGCCGCCCACCGAAGCCGCGCTGCGCCAGGCCCTGGCTGCGGCACCGTACCAAGTCGTGCTGCTGGCCGGTGCCTGGGCCAGCGTGGGCGGGGCCTACGCCACCGTGGCGCTGGCCGATGCCGGCGGTGCACCGCGCAAGGTGAATGTTCAGGCCCTGGCGCCGGTGCTGCTGGCGTCGGGTACGCCCGTGCTGCCGGTGCTGCTGGCCGATGCACCGGGCGCCGCGCTGAATGTGGCTGCCGCCCAGCTGCTGGCCAAGGGCGTGCCGGCGGTGCTGGTGCTGGCGCCGCAGGGCGCGGCCCAAGCCGCTGCGCTGGCGGCGCTGGCCGCTGCGGTGCAGCGTTGGGGCGAAGGTGCCACCCTGGCCGAGGTGGCCGCCGTATTGGCGCCGCACTGGGCAGCCCAGGTGCATGGCGACGTCACGCGGCGGGCGCCCTTGGCCACGCCAGTCGGTGCCGCGCCATCACCATCATCCGCACCTGCGCCCACACCCGATCTGCAGGCCCTGGCGGCGCTGGCGCAGCGCGCCGAAGCAGCGTTGGCGCAGATGCGCCAGGCCCAGGCGGCGCTGCCGGCGCAGCCGCCTTCACCGTCACCGCCAACCGCGCCTGCCGTTCCTGCCGAGCCCACCCTGTCACCCGCCGCCCAACGCGTGCAGCAGCGCCGGTCGGCGGGGCAGTTCGATGTCTTCTTGTGCCACAACGCGGCCGACAAACCGGCGGTTCGGGCCCTGGCCCGCCAGTTGCTGGACCGCGGCATCCTGCCCTGGCTCGACGAATGGGAGCTGCCGCCCGGCCAGCCCTGGCAGCGCCTGCTCGAGCAGCAGATCGGCCGCATCGGCGCGGCGGCGGTGTGCGTGGGGCCGGCCGGCTTTGGCCGCTGGCACGAGATGGAGATGCGCGGCTTCATCGACGAGTTCAACCGCCGCGAGCTGCCGGTGATCAGCGTGCTGCTGCTGCCGCCGGGCGCGGCTGACCCGGTGCTGCCGCTGTTCTTGCGCCACTTCACCTGGGTCGACTTTCGCAGCGCCGAGCCTGATCCGCTCGACCGCCTGGCCTGGGGCGTCACCGGCCAGCGTCCGGCGGGCCTGGGTGAATGAGGCTGCGCTTCAGGCAGCTTGGGCAGCCATCAACCGCAGGCGCACCATGTCGATGTGCCCGCGCAGCGCGTACAGCTCGTCGGCATAGCTCAGCGGCACGGTGATGCGGCCCACATGGCCTTCCAGCGTGGCCAGCTCGGCCAGCAACTCGGCGTTTGGACGTTGGCCCTGGGATTCTTCGACGGTGCGCAGCTGGGCGTACCACCGAAACACCCGTCGGCGGATGCGAAATTCATACACCGGCGGCAGCACCCGGGCCAGCGGGATCAACACCGCCACGATGCCCAGCAAGGCCAGCCACATGCGGTCGGCCAGGTTGGCCAGCCAGAAGGGCAGGTAGCGCTGCAGCCAGGGCACGCCGTTGCGGTAGTAGCGCTGGGCCTCGGGCGCCAACGGCCATTCGGTGCCCTTGGCATTGGGAAAGTCGCCCTTGCGCTGAAACCAGCCGGCGCCTCCGTGCTGCTGCTGGGCGGCCTGCACCAGCAACTGCACCAGGGCAGGGTGCAGCCCTTCGCGGGCCACCAGGGCGGCGGTGGGGGCCACCAGGCGCACGTCGGTGGCGGGCAGGTCGCGTGACAGATCGACCACGCCACGCGGCAACACCACCGGGTTGAGGTAGGCCAAGCGGCGCGAGTAGGCCTCGGCCTGGGCAAAGTCGAAGAGCTGGATGCCCGGCGTCTGCAGCAGCATCTGAACCATCAATGATTCAGGCGCCGACGCCAGCACCAGCGCGTCGATCTTGCCGGCCAGCAAGTCGACCACGGCCGGCGTGGTGGGCAGTTGCTGCAGCACGATGGTGCCCGGCGCGATGTGGTTGGCATCGAGCAGGGCCTGCACCAACGGCGGCACGCCGCTGCCCGGTGCCCCCACGTTCAGCGTGCCGCCGGCCAGTTGGGCCAGGCGGGTGAGGGTGGGGGCCTTGGCCAGGCACTGGGCCGACGCGCTGCGGTAGAACAGCCACACCGGCTCGTGGAACATGCTGCCCAGCGAGACCAGGCCGTCGGCGGCGTCGGCTGCGTCTTGCGTGGCACTGCCCGGCGGGCGCTGGCGGGTGCCGCCCTGCACGAAGGCGATGTCCACACCCGAATCGGGTGCCTGCAGCAGGGCCAGGTTTTCGGCCGCGCCCTGGGTGGTGCGCAGCTCGACGGTAAAACCATGCCGGGCCAGGTGCGCGGCATAACGCTGGCCGAACTCGGCGTACGCGCCCTGGGCCACACCGGTGGCCAGCACAACCTTGCGCGGCGGATTGGGCTCAAGCCATTGGTAGGCCCCGGCCAGCAGCAGCGCGGCCAGCAGCACGAAGGGGCCGGTGGTCACCAGCAGCTCACGCAGGGTGAGCAGGGTGGGGTGCAGTGTGGAAGGTGCGGGGCTCGGCATGGGCAGGCTCAGCGGGGTGGCAGCAGCCGGGTTTCGCCGATGGCCAGCACGAAGTAGGTCTCATCGTGCAGGCCCTGCTCGGCGCGCAGGCGGGCCAGCACCTGGGGGGGCTCGTCCAGGGCTTCGTCGGTCAGCGCGAAGGTACCCCAATGCACGCCCAGTGAGCGCTTGGCGCGCAGGTCGTGGTGGATCTTCACCGCCTCGTGCACGTTGACATGCTGCTCGGCCATGAACCAGCGCGGCTCGTAGGCGCCGATGGGCAGCAGGGCGATGTCGAAGCCACCGCCCGCAGCGGGCGACTGGCGCTCGGCAAAGTGCTTGCGGATGTCGTCGAAGTCGCGTGAATAGCCGGTGTCGCCGGCATAGAACAGGTGGCAATCGGGCGCGAACACGGCAAAGCCGCCCCACAGCGTCTTCATGCGGTCGCGCAGGCCCCGGCCCGACCAGTGCTGGGCCGGCACCAAAGCCACATCCACGTCGCCGCCTGCGCCCTGCACGCGGTGCTGCTGCCACCAGTCCAGCTCGATCGCGTGCTGCACACCGCGCGCGGCCAGCCAGGCCTTCAGGCCCAGCGGCACCACGAACAGCGGCGGGCCGCCCGGTTGACTGCACAGAGCCTGCACCGAGGCCTCGTCCAGGTGGTCGTAGTGGTTGTGCGAGGCCAGCACCAGGTCGATGTGCGGCAGCGCGTGCAAGTTGATGCCGGGCGGCTGGTGGCGCGCCGGCCCGGCAAATTGCACGGGCGAAGCGCGGTCGGAGAAGATCGGGTCGGTCAGCAGCGTCAACCCACCCAACTGCGCCAGCACGGTGGCATGGCCTATCCAGGTGACGCTGGGCTGCATCGCGGCGCCGGCCCGGGCATTGGCGTGCAGAAACGCCAGGTCGGGCGCGGTGCTGGGGATGGCCGTGGTTGGGCGCGGCGGCAGGCCCTGGCGGGAGGCAGCCCAACGCCAGCGCAGCACATCGGCCAGCGATTTGCCGGCAAATTCGACATGGTTGTTCTGAAAGCCGGCTGCGCGGTGGTGGGGTGGTTTGGCGGGAGGATGGGGCATGCTCAATCGCGCAGCAGGTCGAACACCCGCACGCCCTGGGTCTGGCGCGGGCGTTGTGTCCAGCGCACGTCGGCCAGGGTGCGGGCCATGTCGGCCTGGCCGGCTTGCCAGTGCTCGTGCATCGATCGGCGCGAGAACTCGTAGTCCTTGCTGGCGCCCTCGTGGTGGCGGGCGCGGTAGATCAGGTGCACGACATCCAGCGCGGCCTCGGTGCGCAGGGCGGCCAGGGCGCGGGCATCGGGGTCGTCGCGCAGGGCGGCAGGCAGCTTGGCCAGCAGCCGCTGGGTGGCCTGGGCAATGACCTGGCGGTCCAGCTCCATGGTCGTGTTCAGGCGTGTGCGGCTTGAAAAGCGGATGTCCTTCTCGCGCTCGCCCACCTCGTCCAGATTGGCCGGCAGTTCGCCCCGGGCCGAAAACAGGTCGACCTGAAACACTGTGCGCGGCTGGGTGCTGCAGGGTTGGTCCAGCACGTACTGCAGTGGGGTGTTGGACACCAGGCCGCCGTCCCAATAGAACTCACCGTCGATTTCCACCGGTGCAAAGCCGGGCGGCAGCGCGCCGCTGGCCAGGATGTGGCGCGCGTCGATGCGCTGGCTGGCCGAATCGAAGTAGGCAAAGTTGCCGCTGCGCACATTGACGGCGCCCACGCTCAGGCGCGTGCCACCGGCGTTGATGCGGTCGAAATCGACCAGGCGCTCCAGCGTGTGGCGCAGGGGCGTGGTGTCGTACCAGCTGATGGCCGCCAGCGTGCCCGTCGGCTGCAGCGTGGGCGGCGGCAGGCGCGGCGTGAAGAAGCCTGGCACGCCGAACAGCAGTGCCTGGTTGGCGCTGGCCTCGTTGGCCCAGGCGCGGGCGGGCGCGGTGGCGGCCCACAGCGGGGCCAGGGCGGGCGAGGCGCTGACCAGATCCCAGAACTCGCGCAGCCGGGCCACGCGCCGGGCCGGCGGGTTGCCGCAGATCAGCGCCGCGTTGATGGCGCCGATGGAGATGCCGGCCACCCAATCGGGCTGTTGCTGGCAGGCCGCCAGCGCCTCGAACACACCGGCCTGGTAGGCACCGAGCGCCCCGCCGCCTTGCAGCACCAGGATGAAGTTGTCCTGGATGTCCTGGGTGCCTGGCGTGTCTGGCGCGCTTTGAACGACTGGGGCGGCTCGGGTGGCTGTGGCGACGGCGGTGGTTTTGGGCATGGAGGCGACAGGTGGCAGAAGCTGTGCCAGTCTAAGGCGGCCCCCTCGGCGGACCCAGACACCCGGCTTCAGGCAGCCGCGGCCCCGTCTGCCACGCCCGCGCGGGCGGCGGCCAGCGC
>JANOAQ010000681.1:0-4634 GCA_031411195.1 Burkholderiaceae bacterium
CGCCGGGCTCGCCATCCGCCACCGGGCGGCCGTCCTCGCCGCGCAATTCGATCTCGTAGCCGGGCACCGGCCAGCCGGTGCTGCCATAGCGCACCTTGTCCGGGCGGTTGGACAGGAAGATGTGCAGCATCTCGGTGGACCCGATGCCGTCAACGATGTCCACGCCGAAGTGGGCCTTGAAGCGCTCGCCCAGCTCGGCCGGCAGGGCCTCACCAGCCGACGACACCAGGCGCAGCGCCACGCTCTTGCGGCCCGGCAGCGCCGGGTGGGCCAGCATGCCGGCAAAGCCGGTGGGGGCGCCGTAGAACACCGTAGGTTTGACGCCGCCCACGCCGCCGAGCCAGCGCTTGAAAGTGGCGTCGGGCGTGGGTCGCTCGGGCATCAGCAAGGTGGTGGCGCCCACGCTCATCGGAAAGGTCAGGCCGTTGCCCAGGCCATAGGCAAAAAACAGCTTGGCCGCCGAGAAGCACACATCGGATTCGGTCAGACCCAGCACGGCCTTGCCGTACAGCTCGCAGGTGTAGTAGGGGTTGGCATGCGAATGCACCGTGCCCTTGGGTCGGCCGGTGCTGCCCGATGAATAAAGCCAGAAGCCGGGATCGTCGCCGTTGGTCGCGGCGGGTTTGGACAGCGGTTCGTGGCCGGCGATGAAGGCTTCCAGTTCGACCTCGGCCGGGTGCAAGGGCGCCATGGGCCGGGCCACCACCACCTTCTGCACCTCGTGGTCGCTCTTGACCAGGGCGGCTGTCAGCACCGGCAGCAGCGCGCCCGACACCAGCACCGCCTGGGCGCGTGAATGCTCCAGCATGTAGGCATAGTCGTCGGCGGTCAGCAGGGTGTTGACCGCCACCGGCACCAGGCCGGCGTACAGCGCGCCCAGATAGGCCACCGGCCAGTCGGTGGTGTCCTGCATCAGCAGAAGCACCCGCTCTTCACGCTTGAGGGCCAGGCCGCGCAGGCCGGCGGCCAGGCGGCGCACCCGCTCGTCGAGTTGGCCATAGTTGACGGCGCCGGTATCGTCGACAAACGCCGCCTTGCCCGCCCGCCCCGCATTGGCCGCCAAAAGGTGCTGGGCAAAATTGAAGCGCTCGCCGGGCGCGGCCACTTGGGGGCCGGATGCGGGCAGCGGGGCGTTGGGCGGCATGGCAGGTCTCCGGTCAGATCGCCGGCTTGCAGGCCCAGGCGATATGAAGTATTGTGCAAACACCTGAACGGTACCGCCGCCTCTGCCCTATGTCAAGCATTATAATGCATACCTCCGGGTTCCCCCCAGGGCCCATTGCCGCCGAAATCGACCCGCCGGCCGAGGAAAAGAACCCCGCACTGGCGGCGCTGGGCGACCGGGTGCGGCAACTGCGCGCCGCGCGCGGCATGACACGCAAGGCCGTGGCCCTGGCCGCCGACGTGAGCGAGCGCCACCTGGCCAACCTGGAATACGGCATCGGCAATGCGTCGTTTTTGGTGTTGCAGCAAGTGGCTGGCGCACTGCATTGCTCGATGGCCGAATTGATCGGCGACGTCACCACCCGCTCGCCCGAATGGCTGCTGATCCGCGAGCTGCTGGAAAACCGCGACGAGGCCACCCTGCGCCGCGCGCGCGAAGCCATCGGCGCATTGCTGGGCACCGGCGGCGGGCTGGGCGCGCAGACGCGGCCGCCGCGCATCGCGCTGATCGGCCTGCGCGGCGCGGGCAAGTCCACCCTGGGGCAAATGCTGGCCGACGACCTGGGCTTCACCTTTGTCGAGCTCAGCCGCGAGATCGAAAAATTCGCCGGCTGCAACATCAGCGAGATCCAGGCCCTGTACGGGCAAAACGCCTACCGCCGCTACGAGCGCCGCGCGCTCGAAGAAGCGATCCAGATCTACCCCGAAGCGGTGATCGCCACGCCCGGCGGCCTGGTGTCGGACGCGGCCACCTTCAACCAGTTGCTCACCCACTGCAGCACGGTGTGGCTGCAGGCCACGCCCGAAGACCACATGCAGCGTGTGGCGGCCCAGGGCGATCTGCGGCCGATGGCCGCCAGCAAGGAAGCCATGAACGACCTGCGCCAGATCCTGGCGGGCCGGGCCGCCTTCTACAGCAAGGCCGACATGGCGCTGGACACCAGCGCGGCGCCGCTGGAGCCCACGTTCCAGACGCTGCGCGCGCTGGTGCGCCAGTCGCTGCAGCTTCCGGCTTGACCGCCGACAAGGCGCAACTCGGAGAACCGGAAGAAAACTGCATCCCTTGTCTTGACTCGGTCTTTGACGCGCAATATGATGCATGAACTGAATCGATGAACATGCATTATCTTGCAGCGTAATCCCGGAGAACCCCCATGAGTACCACCGACCGCGTTGACTACCAGACCGATCCGTCCCAGTACCGCCACTGGAAGCTTCGCTTCGAGGGCCCGGTGGCCACGCTGGCGGCCGACTTCGACGAAAACGCCGGACTACGCCCCGGCTACAAGCTCAAGCTCAACAGCTACGACCTGGGTGTGGACATCGAGCTGAACGACGCCATCAACCGCATCCGCTTCGAGCACCCCGAGGTGCGCACCGTAGTGCTCACCAGCGCCAAGGAAAAGGTGTTCTGCTCGGGCGCCAACATCTTCATGCTGGGCGTCAGCAGCCATGCCTGGAAGGTGAACTTCTGCAAGTTCACCAATGAAACGCGCAACGGGCTGGAAGACTCGTCCACCCACTGCGGCCTGAAGTTTTTGGCTGCCGTCAACGGCGCCTGCGCCGGCGGTGGCTACGAGCTGGCCCTGGCCTGCGACGAGATCATCCTGGTGGACGACCGCAGCAGCGCCGTCAGCCTGCCCGAAGTGCCGCTGCTGGGTGTGCTGCCCGGCACCGGCGGCCTGACCCGCGTGACCGACAAGCGCCATGTGCGCCACGACCTGGCCGACATCTTCTGCACCACCAGCGAAGGCGTGCGCGGCCAGAAGGCCAAGGACTGGCGCCTGGTCGACGACATCGCCAAGCCGGCCCAGTTCGCCGCCAAGGTGCAAGAGCGTGCCCTGCAATTGGCCGCACAGAGCGACCGCCCCGCCAACGGCACGGGCGTGGCCCTGACCAAGCTGGCCGTCACCATGGACGACAGCGGCCTGCGCTACCAGCACGTGCAGGTGGCGATCGATCGCAACAAGCGCACGGCGACCTGGACAGTGAGTGGTCCGCAAGGCGCGCAGCCCACGGACATCGCCGGCATCGAGGCCGCCGGCGCCGCCTGGTACCCGCTGCAGATGGCGCGCGAGTTGGAAGACGCCATCCTGCAGATGCGCACCAACGAGCTGGAGATCGGCACCTGGCTGATCACCACCCAGGGCGACGCTGCAGCGGTGCTGGCGATGGACGCCACCTTGCTGGCCCACCAAGGCCACTGGCTGGTGCGCGAGACCATCGGCCTGCTGCGCCGCACCTTCAGCCGCCTGGACGTGAGCAGCCGCAGCCTGTTTGCACTGATCGAGCCGGGTTCATGCTTCGCCGGCACGCTGCTGGAGTTGGCCCTGGCCTGCGACCGCAGCTACCAGCTGATGCTGCCCGACGACGAAGCCAAGTCGCCCAGGATCACCGTGACCGAAGCCAACTTCGGTCTCTATCCGATGGTGACTGACCAGCACCGGTTGGCACGCCGCTTCTACGGTGAAGACGCGCCGCTGGCCGCAGTGCGCGCCGCCCTGGGCCAACTGCTGGACGCCGACGCCGCCTTCAAGCTGGGCCTGGTCACCAGCAATCCCGACGACATCGACTGGGCCGACGAGGTGCGCATCGCCGTGGAAGAGCGTGTGGCGATGAGCCCCGACGCCCTGACCGGCATGGAAGCGAACCTGCGCTTCAACGGCCCCGAGAACATGTTCACCCGCGTCTTCGGCCGCCTCACTGCCTGGCAGAACTGGATCTTCCAGCGCCCCAACGCGGTGGGTGAAAAGGGCGCCCTGAAGGTTTACGGCAAGGGCGAAAAATCCGTCTTCGACTGGACACGAGTTTGAGTTTTGGCGTCCGCACACTTTTTGGAGAGACAGCATGAGCACCATCAACTACAGCGACAAGATCCCCAACAACGTCAACCTCAGCGAAGACCGCACCCTGCAGCGTGCGCTGGAGCAGTGGCAGCCCAACTTCCTGAGCTGGTGGGACGACATGGGCCCCAACGGCAGCGCCGAGAGCGAGGTCTACCTGCGCACGGCCGTCAGCGTCGACCCGCAGGGCTGGGCGCAGTTCGGCCACGTGAAGATGCGCGACTACCGCTGGGGTGTTTTCCTCAACCCTGGCGAGGCCGACCGCAAGATCCACTTTGGTGACCACAAGGGTGAAGCGGCCTGGCAAGACGTGCCCGGCGAATACCGCGCCAACCTGCGCCGCATCATCGTGACCCAGGGTGATACCGAACCGGCCAGCGTGGAGCAGCAGCGCCACCTCGGTCTGACAGCGCCCAGCATGTACGACCTGCGCAACCTCTACCAGATCAATGTCGAGGAAGGCCGCCACTTGTGGGCCATGGTGTACCTGCTGCACAAGCACTTCGGCCGTGACGGACGCGAGGAAGCAGAAGCGCTGCTCGAGCGCCGCTCCGGCGACGAGAACAATCCGCGGATCCTGGGCGCGTTCAACGAGCGCACCCCCGACTGGCTCGCATTCTTCATGTT
>JANOAQ010000682.1:0-12818 GCA_031411195.1 Burkholderiaceae bacterium
CCCATTACCCGCCGGCCCTGGCCGCGCAGGTGCTTGCCGTGCGACCGGGCATCACCGACCCCGCATCACTGGTCCACCTGGATGAGGCCGCCCTGCTGGCCGTGGCCAGCGACCCCGAGCGTGAATACATCGAGCGCATCCTTCCGAAGAAGCTGGCCTTGCAGGCCGAGTACGCGCGCACAGCCACCTGGCGCACAGACTTGGCCGTTCTGGCCCGCACGATGGGTGTGCTGCTGTCTCGCTGACAGTCGGTGCGCGGCGCTTCTGTACAATTTCAAAATTCAACATTGAAACTGTACAAACATGCTGCCCCGCCACGCCCTGCACACGCTGCAAGCCCTTGCCCGAGGCTTTCCGGTGGTGGCCATCACCGGGCCGCGCCAATCGGGCAAGACCACGCTGGCGCGCAGCGCGTTTGCCCACCTGCCTTACGTCAACCTTGAAGACCCAGACACCCGCGATCTGGCACTTGCCGACCCGCGCCGCTTCTTTGCCCGCTGTCCCGATGGTGCGGTGCTGGATGAGGTGCAACGCGCGCCGCAACTCATGGCCTATCTACTGGGTCTGGCCGATGCATCGCCTGCCATGGGTCGCTGGGTGCTCACCGGCTCGCAGCAGTTCGGCTTGATGGACGGCATCGGCCAATCATTGGCGGGCCGGGTGGGCTTGCTCACCCTGCTGCCTCTGGCCCATGCCGAGTTGCCGGCCGCCAACTCGCTGGAAGAGCGCCTGTGGCGCGGCGGCTACCCGGCCTTGCATGCCGAGCACCGTGATCCGCTGCCTGCGCACTGGTTTGCAGGCTATTTGGCTACCTACATCGAGCGTGACGTGCGGCAGTTGCTAAACATCAGCAACCTGCTCACCTTCCAGCGCTTTGTCACCATGTGCGCAGCGCGCAGCGGGCAGTTGCTCAACCTCAACAGCCTGGGTGCTGATTGCGGCATCAGCCAACCCACCGCGCGCCAGTGGCTCACGGTGCTGCAGGCCAGCCACTTGGTAGCCTTGTTGCCGCCTTATCACCGCAACTTCGGCAAGCGCCTGGTCAAGACGCCCAAACTCTACTTTCTGGACAGCGGCTTGCTGTGTTACCTGTTTCGCATCGCCTCGCCCGACGATCTGGTACACCACGCCATGCGCGGCGCTGTTTTCGAAACCTGGGTGGTCAGTGAAACGCTCAAGCACCGCTTCAACCGCGGGCTATTGGCTGATCTCTACTTCTGGCGCGACAACCATGGCGTCGAGGTCGATCTGGTCTTCGAGCACGATCAACGCCTGCATTCTGTTGAATGCAAATCGGGCACCACCTACAGTGCCGATTGGTTGGGGCCAGCACGCCGATGGCGTGAGTTTGCCGGCGCCGAGGCGGCCGATCCGGTGGTGGTCTATGGCGGTGCAGCCAGCCATGCCCAGGCCGATCACCAGGTGCTGAGCTGGCAAGCAGTGGGCATGGCCGCATGATAACCATCTGGCATCGGCTCGACCGCTTCCTGGCCCGCCTGCGTCCGCACCGTGAGCCGTTGGCGCTGCTGAGCGACGCGGGTGTGGTGGCCTTGGCCTGGAACACCACTTACCTGTTTCGACTCGGCTTCGAGCGTTGGATCAGTGCCCGGCCAAGCTACGACGGGTGGGTGCTGCTGAGCATCGTGCTGGCCTATTCAACAGCGTTCAGCCTGCTCAAGGTGCCGCAGGGCATGTGGCGCTTCTCGGGCTTTGGCGAGGTCAAGCGCTTGGCCGGTGCCTGCCTGCTGGCCGGCCTGTTCTGCGCGGTGGCGGTGCTGATGCTGCAACTGGCCCAGGTACCGCGCTCGGTGTTGGCGCTGCACCCCATCGTGTCGCTGATGGGGTTGGCCTTGGTGCGGCTGGTCTACCGCATGGTCTACGAACACGGCCGCGCACAGATCACCGGCAGTGATGCCGAAGTGCGCCGCGCCATTGTGATGGGTGCCGGCGAGGCGGCACGCCGCCTGCTTGCTGGAATCCACCAGCAGGGTTGGATCGTGCTGGGCCTGCTGGACGATGATCCGGCCAAGCAGGGCGCCCGTATCTCGGGCCTGCCGGTGCTGGGGCCGCTGTCGGCCATCGCCGACAAGGCGGTGCGTGGTGCAGCCACGCACGTGATCGTGGCCATGCCGGCGGCGCGCGCCGCGCAGCGCCGCCGCGCGCTGGCGCTGGTGGCGCCTACCGGCCTGCCCGTGCTCACCGTGCCCTCGGCTGATGAACTGCGCGACGGCAAGAATGCCATCGAGCGGGTGCGCGACATCGAACCCGAAGACCTGCTGGGCCGCGAGCCGGTGCACCTGGACGAAGCCGGCATCAGTGAGGTGCTGGCCGGCCGCACCGTGCTGGTGACGGGCGCGGGCGGCAGCATCGGCAGCGAACTGTGCCGGCAGGTGGCCCACTTCAGGCCAGCGCGCATCGTGCTGTACGAGTTGAGCGAGTTCAACCTCTACAGCATCGAGCAGGACCTGGGCGAGCGCTTCCCTGGCTTGCCGCTGGTGCGGGTGATCGGCGACGTGAAGGACATGGCCCACCTGAGCCACACCTTCAACCGTTGGCGGCCCCAAGTGGTGTTTCATGCCGCGGCTTTCAAGCATGTGCCGCTGATGGAAGAAGACCACAACGCCCTGGCTGCGCTGCGCAACAACACCCTGGGCACCCACCAGGCCGCACTGGCGGCGGCCGAGGCGGGGGCCGAGCGCTTCGTGCTGATCAGTACCGACAAGGCGGTGAACCCCACCAATGTGATGGGTGCCACCAAGCGCGCGGCCGAAATGGTGATCAGTGCCCTGGCGGCCGAGCACCCGGGCACCCGTTTCATGGCCGTGCGTTTCGGCAACGTGCTGGGCAGCAGCGGCAGCGTGATCCCCAAGTTCAAGGAGCAGATTGCCAAGGGCGGGCCGGTTACCGTCACCCACCCCGACATCATTCGCTACTTCATGACCATCCCCGAAGCGGCCCGTCTGGTGCTGCAGGCCGCCGCCATCGGCGAGAGCGGACAGGTGCTGGTGCTGGACATGGGCGAGCCAGTGAAGATCGTCGACCTGGCGCGTGACTTGATTCGCCTGTCGGGGCATGCGGTGGATGAAATCCCCATCGTGTTCTCGGGCCTGCGGTCGGGGGAGAAGCTCTTTGAAGAGTTGCTGGCCGATGCCGACAATACCGTGCCCACCGTGGTCGAGCGCCTGCGCCTGGCCAAGCTGGACGACCAGTCGGCGCGGATCAGCCAACTGCTGGCTTGGCTGGCGTCCGAGCCTGCGCCGACGGCGCCCCAGGTGCGGGCTCAGCTGGCCGCTGCGGTGACAGGCTACCGCGTGGCTGCCCACCGCGTGTCGTCCCCTTGATGCGTCTGGGCTGCACGCGCCGTGCAGGGGACGTGCAGGCACTGCAAACGCCACCGTCCCTGCCGTACCGGGCCGATGTCGATGGCCTGAGGGCCGTCGCCGTGGCCCTGGTGGTGGGCTTCCATGCCTTTCCCACCTTGGTTCCGGGTGGATTTATCGGCGTCGATGTCTTCTTCGTGATCTCGGGCTACCTGATCACCGCCGTCCTGCTGCGGCAGGTGGCCCATGGCCATCACGGACTGGGCGCCTTCTACGCCCGCCGTGCCCGCCGCATCCTTCCGGCGCTGCTGCTGGTGTTGGCGGCCAGCGTGGCGGCAGGCTGGGCCTTGTACGTGGTGTTCGAGTTCCAGCGGCTGGGCCGCCATGTGGCGGCGGGTGCCGGCTTTGTCTCCAACCTCCTGCTGTGGCAGGAGAGCGGCTATTTCGACATCGACGCCAAGACCAAGCCGCTGCTGCACCTCTGGAGCTTGGCGGTCGAGGAGCAGTTCTACATCGTCTGGCCGGCCGTGCTTATGCTGGCACTGCACTGGCGCTGGCCGCTGCGCCTGGTGTTGTCGGCCCTGGTACTGTGTTCGCTGGGCTACGCACAGTGGGCACTGGCCAACGCACCCGAGGCTGCGTTCTATTCGCCGCTGGCCCGCATGTGGGAACTGCTGCTGGGTGGGCTCATCGCGCTGGGTGCGGTGCACAAGCGCGCCAGCAGGCTGCTCGATGCAAAATCCGGCCTGCTGTGCGCTGCTGGGCTGGTGCTGATCGGGGCGGCCGGCCTGGGTCTGCATGCCCGGCAGGCCTACCCTGGCCTGTGGGCTTTGCTGCCCACCCTGGGTGCCGCGATGGTCATCGTGGCGCGGCCGCAAGGCTGGTGCAGCAGGCGCCTGCTCTCGGCGCCGCCCATGGTGATGCTGGGGCGCTTGTCCTACCCGCTTTACCTCTGGCATTGGCCCCTGCTGGTGTTTCCGCGCATCGTCCTGGGGCATGAGCCCGACCGGGCAGGGCGTGTGCTCGCCGTCGTCGCCAGTCTGGCGCTGGCCTGGCTCACCTGGCGCTGGCTGGAACGCCCGCTGCAACGTCTGCCCCTGCGGCCCGTGGCCGCGGTGCTTGCCGCTGGCTGTGCCTGTGGCGCCGTGCTGGGCCTGCAGTTGGCGGCGGGTGGCGTGGCTCCGCGCCACGCGGATCCATCGCTGGATGCGGCCATGGCCGCTGCGGCGGACTGGGACTTCCCCGGCGCGCTCAAGCCCACTCGCCTGGGTGGCATTGCGCTGCTGCAATCCGCACCCGGCGCCCCACGCAGCGTGCTGTGGCTGGGAGATTCACATGTGCAGCAGTACGGGCCCCGCCTGGCGGCGCTGGCAGCCATGGCGCCGCCGGAACCGGTCAACAGCGTGGTGGCCACCTCGGCGGGCTGCCCACCCATTCCGGGCGTGTTCGAGGACAGCCCCGCCCATCTGGGCTGCGCCGCCTACCGCGACGCCGCGCTGGCCTTGGCCTTCAGCGGCCTGGCCGACACCGTGGTCATCGGCGCCTGCTGGGCCTGCTTCTTCATCGATGAAGCCGGGCCCGCCGTGCCCGGCCATGCCTACCGCTACTACCTGCTGGACGACGCACGCCAGGTGGACCTGCGCGACAGCGCCGGCCCACCCTTGGCCCTGGCGCGCCTGGAGGACTTGCTGCGTCGCCTGGTCGCCGCCAAGCGCCGGGTGTACCTGCTGCTGGACAACCCCCAGGGCCGTGCGTTCGATCCCATGGCGGGACTGACGGGAGACCGCCTGGGGCAACTTGCGCTGCCACCCCAGCCGCACACGGCACCCCTGTCCGAGGAGGAAGCCCGCCTGGAGCAGGCGCTGCAGGCCCTGGCCGTGCGCACGGGTGCGGTGGCCATCTCGCCCATTGCGGCCCTGTGCCAGCGCATGGCATGCCGGCGCATCCAGGACGACGGCCAGCCGCTGTACAAGGACACCAACCATCTGCGGGCCAGCTTTGTGCGCGGGAACGCCGGCTTCATCGATGTGGTGCTGTCGCCGCGCTGAGTGCCGGGCCCGCGCCCACCGCGCGCGGGCCCGGGCCGCCGGTTAGCGCCTGATTGGCGCGTCGGCGACCACCGCCAGGTAGCGGTCGATCACCAAACGTTCGTCGAAGTACCGCTCCACATGGGCGCGACCGTGTTGCCCCATGGCCCGCCGCTGGTCGGGCGTCAATGCCATGAAGCGCAGCAATTGCGCAGCCAGGTCACCGGCGTCGCCGGGGCGGCACAGGTAGCCGGAGGCGCCATCCACCACGGTGTCTCGGCAACCGGGCGCATCGGTGGTGATGATCGGCCGAGCCGTGGCGGCGGCCTCCAGCAGCGTGCGCGGCACGCCTTCTCTGTAGCTGGGCAGCACGACGCAGTCGGCCTGCGCCAGCCAGGGGCGCACGTCGTCGGTCGCGCCGAGGTATTCGACCACCCCTTCGGTTACCCAATCGTCGAGTTGCGAGCGCGGGATCGCCGAAGGGTTGGCGACGTCGGCGAAACCCAGCAACTGAAAGCGTGCGCCGGGGTGCCGTTGCCGCACCTGCCTTGCAGCGGCAACAAACTCGCCTACCCCTTTGTCCCACAACATGCGGGCAACCAGCAGAAACACGGGTGCCTGCGCGTTGGCCTGTGGCGCGGAGGTCGGCTGGAAACGCTGCAGGTCGACGCCTGAGCCGGGCAGACGCTCGGTCAGCGCCGCCGGCACCAGGCCGGCCTTGACAAAGATGTCCAAGTCATCCTGATTCTGGAAGAACACGTGCAGGGCTCGGCCGAAAGTGCCGCGATAAAGCAGTTTGACGACCTGAGTGACCAGCGACGGCCGGATGAAGGCTCGGCCCAGGCCCGACACGTTGGGCACGAAGTCGCGCCCGGCCGGAATGCATGCCAGTGCAGAGTAGAGGTTGCCCTTGGGTGTGTAGCTCAACACCAGGTCCACTCGGTGGCGGCGCAAGGCACGCGCCAGCGCGAACACCGAGCCAAGCTCGCGCAGAGGGTTGGCGCCGGCGCCGCTGATGGCGACCGCTTCGAAAGGCAGGCCGGCCTGCACCAGCCGGTCAGCGTCAGCGCCGGCCGGTGCCACCGCCACCACCTCGTGACCGGCAGCGCGCAGCGCCTGCATCAGGTTGAGCCGAAAGTTGGCCAAGTACCAGGCGGTATTGGCCACGACGGCGATGCGTCTTGCCGTGGGGCGGGGCGATGCAGAAGCGGCTTGGGGCATGCTGTGTCAGGGCGGCGCCTTGGCGGCTCGTCGTTGGCGCCAGGCCTGAGCGCCGTACACGACCAAGCCGGCGTGCACGAGCAACAACATGCCAAAGCTGCCGATGATGAAGGCTTGCAGGGCGCGCAGGTAGGCGGCCAGTGACAAGGTGGTGAGGATCACCCAGCGTGGCTGCACGCCCACGGTCAGCAGGATGACCTGGCGCGCGGCTTTGGGCAGGCCCCATTCGCGCAGACGTCGGTCGTGCCGCTCGATTTCCAGAAAGTTGGTGCCCATCCGCCACATCAGCACCGCCGCCTGGGCGGTGTCGTAACCCTCGTAATCTTCCGCGTCGAAGCCGGGTCGCTCGCCCATCAGGGGCATCACGCGCAGCGCGGTGAACAGGGAGTTGTCGCGAATCTGGTACTGGCTCAGCGGCTGATTGGCAGCGTTGGTGATCTGAAGTCGGTTCAAGGGGTCCAGCCAGACCCAGCGCCCAACTTGGTGGTCATAGAACTCGACCGTGGTGTGGTTCAGCGTGTTCACCTCGCGCACCTGCATGCCGAGGAAACGCGCATAGAAGATCCATGACTTGCTGAAATCGGAACAGCAACCCAGGCCGCGCTCGGTGTCGAAGACGATGCGTCCCATCGACTCGATGCCGCAGACGCGACCGTTCGCGAAGTCGCCCAGCTGCTGTGTGATGGCAATCGCCAGTTGTTCGTCGGTGGTGCTTGACTGGCGTTGCAGGGCGCTAAGCGCGTCAGCCTTGGCCGGGTTAAGGAATTCGCGGTAGCGCGAGGTGTCGCGCTCGTCCAGGAAGCCCTGTGCCAGAACCCCATTGAGTGCCGCTTCGCTGCCAATGCGGCGGTCGGCGATGATGCGCGAGAAAGTGATGTTGCGCAGGTAGATGCGCTCGTCGCTGGTCAGCTTGGCAAGGACCGCCAGGACCAAGGCGTCGAGCACGAGGCACAGCAGCAGGAACCTGAACCAGTGGGTCGTCGTGCGGGCAGCGGCAGGCGTGGCAAGCATGATCGGGCGCGGCTCAGAAAGCGCTGAACCACAGTTCGGTCAGCCAGAACCTGTAGGGCAACCAGGTGTACGAAAACGAACCAAATACCAGCCAGACGAACTCGACCAATGCGCTGTAGCCCACCACCACCCAGACCCATCCGGCGTTGGGGCCGTGCGGCTGGCCGATCGCATTGGGCAGGCGCGACCAGACAAACAACTGCAGCGGAATCCAATAAAGCGCCAGTCGGTCGACTGCAGTGGACGAGGGCGACACCGCCAGAAGCACGATGAACAGCAGCGCGCCCCAGGACATCCAGGTCCAGAACACCTGCTGCTGTGGCAACAGTGCGAAGCGTCGCCGAAACATCAGAAAAAGCAGACCTGGCAGCGCATTCATGGCCACACGCACGCCGGCGCCCTGCGATTCGTATTCGCGCTCGATGTAGTTGACGGTCAGCGAATCCAGCGATTCCTGCACCATCAACACGAACAGCGCAACACCGGCAAGCGTCACCCAGGCAATGGTCCACATCCGGTTGCGGGTGCCTGCCAGCGCTGCCAGCGGAATCAGGATGACGGCCGATTTGTGGAAGCTGGCGGCCAGCGCTACCCAAAGCACGAAGCGCAGCGTGCTGCCCCGTGCCAGCGACACCAGGCCGACCAGCACCAGGCCGATGGCCGTGCCCTGGCGTGTGTAACCCATGGCCACCACGATGACGAGGTAGGGCACCGCCACCACCAGTGCCAGAAAGGGCCGCGGTTGCATGCGGCAGAACCGGACCAGGCCCCATGCAAAGATCAATGCGCAGACGCTGTTGACAGCGTAGATGTTGCCGCCCATCCGGGCTACTGCCCAGTTGACAAGCCCATAGGCAGGGTCCTTGTTGGTGAATGCCTCCAGCAGCGTGCTGTCGTAGCCCGCCTCCATGTGCAAAAGGTAGGCCTCCCAGTCGCCGCCCACCTGATGGCGCAGGCCGATGGCCAGCACCAGTACCAGGAACACGCCCCACCAGGCGGCGGGCCATCGCGGGTCCAGCCGCCGGTCTGGGCGCGCCTGCCCGACGGCCAGCAGGGCCGGCAGCAACAGCAACATCCAGTACGGCGTCATGTCAGCGATTCTCTGCTTGCCAAGCCTGGAACGACAACACCGCCCATAGCGCCGCAGTGTGGTCCTCGCGCCCGGACAAGTGCCGGGCCCAGCGGTCGCGGATTGGCGCGGCGTGGAAGTAGCCTTCTGCCTCCAGCCGCCGTGCATCCAGCAGCGGTTCGGCCCAGGCACGCAGCGGGCCCCGCAACCACTGGCCAACGGGAATGCCGAAGCCCTGCTTTGGCCGCTCGATCAGTGCACGTGGCACATGTCGGTAGAGCATCTGGCGAAGGGCCCACTTGCCCTGGCCGTCACGGATCTGCATGTGCGGCGGCAGGCGCCATGCCAGCTCGGCCACGCGGTGGTCCAGGAACGGCACCCGCGTCTCCAGGCTGACCGACATCGCCGCGCGGTCAACCTTGCAAAGGATGTCGTCTGGCAGGTAGCTCAGGCTGTCCAGGTACATCATGCGCTGGGCCGGATCGGCCAGCCCGGCAGGCAAGGCATCGTCCAGGGCCGTGGGTGGTTCGACAAGCGCCTGATCGCCAGCGCGCACCACCCTTGCCGGGTCCTGCCACTCGGCCACCAGACGGCGGTACAGGCCGTCGATGTCGTGCACGCCGCGTATGCTGCGAGCCAGCTTGTGCAGTTTCTCTCCCACGCGGGCCACGCCGACGCTGCCGGGTTGCCGACCCTGCAGGGGTGCAGTCAGCATGTCCCAGCCGCCGGGTGGCACGCTGGCCAGCACACCGGCAAGGGACTGGCGCAGCGGGTAGGGCAGCCGTTGCAGGCGCCGCCACAGGCGCGGCCCCCACAGGTAGCGGTTGTAGCCGCCGAACAGTTCGTCGCCGGCGTCGCCCGACAGTGCCACCGTCACTTCGCGGCGCGCCGCAGCGCAGACCAGGCGGGTGGGGATCTGGGACGAGTCGGCAAACGGTTCGTCGTACATGGCGGGCAATGTCGCGATCACGCCTTGCGCCTCGGCCGCCGTGACGCGCAGCGCGTGGTGCTCGGTGCCCAGGTGCCTGGCGACGGCCTCCGCGTGCGGTGATTCATCATAGGCGGCCTCGTCGAAGCCGATGGTGAAGGTCTTGACTGGCCGCGAGCTTTGCGCCTGCATCAATGCCACGATGAGCGAGGAGTCGACCCCGCCGGACAGGAAGGCCCCCAGCGGCACGTCGGCCAGCGACTGCTGTGCGATTCCCCGCGCCAGGCCGTCCTCCAGCGCCCGCAGCGCCGTGGCATCGTTTGTGAAGGAGTTGGCCGCGCCTGCGGCCACAGCGTCGGCCAGCTGCCACCAGCGTTGCAGGTGCAGGCTGCCATGGCGGGCCGGCGGGCGCAAGGCGGCCGCCGGCCCGCCGGGCAGCGGTGCGGCGATGCGCAGCAGACAGCCGGGCTCCAGCTTGTAGAGGCCCTGGTGGATGCTGTGCGGCGCCGGCACGTACAGGTAGCGCATGTACAACGCCAGCGCGCCGCGGTGCACCGGGTTGTCGAAGCCGGGATGCGCGCGCAGGGCCTTCAGCTCCGAGCCGAAGACGAAGGCCGGCACGCTGCCGCCCACCCAGCCGTAGTACAGCGGCTTTTCACCGAAGCGGTCACGCGCCAGGTGCAGCGTGTGCTCGGCGCGGTCCCACAGCGCGATCGCAAACATGCCAACCGCGCGTTTCAGCGTGGCCTCCAGCCCCCAATGCTCAATGGCGCAGAGCAGCGTCTCGGTATCGGAGTGGCCGCGCCAGGCTGGCGCCAGCCCGGCGGCCTGCAACTCGGCGCGGATCTCGCCGTGGTTGTAGATCTCGCCGTTGTATGCCAGCTGGTAGCGGCCGCCTGCCGAGGCCATGGGCTGGTGGCCGGCCGGCGACAGGTCGACGATGGCCAGGCGCCGGTGCGCCAGGCACAGGCCTGCCTGCGCATCGACCCACACACCGGCGTCGTCGGGGCCGCGGTGCACCAGTGCGTCGGCCATCGCCTTGCCGCGAGCGGCCAGCAGGTCCAGCGGCCCGGGCCGCCCGATGAAGCCCGCCAGGCCGCACATCAGTGCATCCCCCGGCCGCTGGCCGCGGCGTCGCGCAGCAGGGCCGCGATACGCGCGCCCTGCACGTGCATTGAATAGACCTGCTCGACCCGCTGGCGGCCCACCTCGCCCAGGCGGGTGCGCAGCGCGGCGTCGGCCAACAGCACTTCGAGGGCCTGCCGCCATTGTGTGTCGTCGCTGGCCAGTAAGCCGGTGACGCCGGCCTCGACGATGTCGCGGTTGACGCCCACGGGCGAAGCCACCACCGGCAGACCACAGGCCATGTACTGGATCAGCTTGTAGCCGCACTTGCCGCGGGCCCAGGGCTCGTCGGGCAGCGGCATGATGCCGATGTCGAAACTGGCGATCTGCGCAGCCTCGGTCAACTCGGCCCAAGGCTGCACCTGCACTGGCACGCCGGGCAGGGCGTCGGCTGCGGCGGTGCCGGCACCCACCAGCACCACGCGCGCGCGCCCTCCGGCGCAGGCGTCGCGCAGCACGGCCGCCAGCGGCTGCACGTAGCCGTCAGTGGCAGGCGAGCCGATCCAGCCAATGACCAGGGGGCGCACTGGCGTCGCGGGCTCGGGTGGCTTGGGCGCATAGCGCGCGACGTCGACCACGGTGGGCACCACCACCACCCGCGCGGCGCCGGCCTTGCGGGCGCGCTCGGCCAGGTAGCCGTTGCCGGCGCTGACACAGGCCGCCGACGCCATCACGTCGTCGATCTTGCTGCCCAGCAGGCGCCGCACCAGGGCGTGGCGCGAGCGGTCGTAGTTGTGGAACACGGCATCGTCGTAGTCCACCACCACCGGAACGGCTCGAGGCTGGGCGGCGCGCTCCAGCCAGCGAGGCAGGAAGGGGAACAGTTCCTTCTCGATCCAGAGCAAGTCGTGGTCGCGCGCATTGCGCAGCGCCGCCCAGCGCGCGCGGTACGCGGCCAGCACCCGACCGGCCGAGCGCCGACCGTGGCCGTACAGTTCGTTCAGGTAGGCATCGTCGAACAGCGGAAAAACGTCCACGGTGACGCCTTGTGCTTCTAGCAGCGGCAGGAACTGCAGGAAACGCAGCCTGCTGCTGGCGCCCAGCCGGGTGTAGCGGGTAAACAGCGCCACCCGCAACGGTGTGGCGGTCGAGGTGCTCATCGGGCATCCCCCTGCGCTACCGTGGCGTAGACGGCACGGTAGCGGCGCACACCCTCGTCCAACGAGAAGTGTCGCTGGGCTGCCGTTGTGCAGCGCGCAGCGGCTTGCGGGTCGGCACACAGGGCCAGCAACTCACGCAGGCCCTGATCCAGGGCGGCGGTGTCGAAGCGGCGCAGGGCGATGCCCACGCGCTCGTCCTCCAGGATGCCGGCCATGTCGCCGACCCCGGCGTTGGCCAGGCAGGGAATGCCGCAGCCCAGGAACTCGCCCAGCTTGGTCGGTGCCGACGCCTGCTTGGAGAACACGGGGCGGATGAAGAAGATGCCAGCGTCCATGCGCGCCATCTGTGCGGGCACCTCGGCATGGTCGGCGCTGCGCAACTCCACTGCGGTGTCCGGTACGCCGGCAGCGTTCAGGGCCTCGCGGATGTGCGCATGCTCGCCGCGGTTGATGACCAGCAACCGTGCGTCCGGCCGCATCGCCAGCAACCGCGCGAAGGCGGCGGCCACGGCCTCGAACAGGTACCAGGTTCCGGCGGAGCCGACGTAGCCCAGCACAAAGGCGCCAGCGGGCGCGGGGGCTGGCACAGGCGGGGCAAAGCGGCCCAGGTCGGCGCAGGTGGGGATCACGGTGAACGGCGGCATGCGGCCACCGGCCAGGTAGTTGAAGCGCGCGATCTCGGCCACCGCGGCGTGGGTCAACGACACGCCGTGGTCGGTGGCCAGCAGGAAACGCCGCTCAAAGCCTTTTGCCAGGCGAAACAGCCGGCCGCCCGCTGGCCAGATGCCGCCATCCACACGCTCGTCGGCCCAGAACCCGCGCATGTCGAAGACGAAGCGTGTGCCCGTCAGCCGCTTGATGCCCAGCGCCATCACCGAAGCCACGTAGCTGCGCGCATGCACGATGCGCAGGCGATGGCGCCAAACCAGTGCGGCGCCTGTCACCAGCCCGGCCAGGATGTCCCAGGCCGTGGCCAGCGCCGACGGGCGCTTGTGGTAGGTGAGCGCATGCCAGTGG
>JANOAQ010000683.1:0-2315 GCA_031411195.1 Burkholderiaceae bacterium
GGCCTACCAGATCCTGGGCGCGGTGGCCGAGGCCAACATCGACGTCGACGTGATCGTGCAGAACGTGTCGCACGATGGCCGCACCGACTTCAGCTTCACCGTGCACCGCAATGATTTCCAGCGCACCAACGAGCTGCTGAAGAACACCGTCGTGCCCAACACCGGCGCGGCGCAGTTCACTGCCGATCCGCGCATCTGCAAGGTGTCGATCGTGGGCATCGGCATGAAGAGCCACGTGGGCGTGGCCAGCACCATGTTCCGCACGCTGTCGGAAGAGGGCATCAACATCCAGATGATCACCACCAGCGAGATCAAGACCTCGGTGGTGCTGGACGAGAAATACATGGAGCTGGCCGTGCGGGCCCTGCACAAGGCCTTTGGCCTGGACGCGCCCGAGCTCTGAACACACGCCGCCGTGACATCCGGGCCCGGTGGTTTGCAAATGCAGGCCAGAAGCTGGGCTAGAATGCGAGACCTTCCCCGGAGTCGTGACCGAGTGGCCGAAGGTGCTCCCCTGCTAAGGGAGTATGGGGCTTAAAACTCCATCGAGGGTTCGAATCCCTCCGACTCCGCCAGTCGGGCTGCTTGCAGCCTGGGACTGGAGCAACAAGCCTCGCCATGCGGGGCTTTTGTCTTTCTGGCTCGCGCTGCGAGGCGTGGTCTTTCAGGGCTACTTCAAACCGCCCGACAAGAACTGCTGCAACCGCTCGCTCTGCGGCCGGGCCAGCACCTCGCGTGGCGGGCCTTGTTCTTCCACCTTGCCCTGGTGCAAGAACATCACCTGGTTGGCAACTTCGCGGGCAAAACCCATCTCGTGGGTGACGACCAGCATGGTGCGGCCTTCCTTGGCCAGCTCGCGCATCACGGCCAGCACCTCGCCCACCAGTTCGGGGTCCAGGGCCGAGGTGGGCTCGTCGAACAGCATCACCTCCGGGTCCATGGCCAGGGCGCGGGCTATCGCCACCCGCTGCTGCTCGCCGCCCGACAACTGCGCCGGGTAGACATCGCGCCGGTGCGACAAGCCTACCCGCGCCAGCAACTGATCGGCGCGCGCGATGGCTTCGGCCTTGGGCCGGCCCAGCACGTGGATCGGCCCTTCGGTCACGTTCTGCACCACCGTGCGGTGGGCCCAAAGGTTGAAGCCCTGGAAGACCATCGCCAGCCGAGTGCGCCAGTGCTGCAGTTGCCGGGCGTTGCTGGCGGTCAGGCTGCCGTCGCGGTCGCGTTTGAGCGCCAGCACCTCGTCGCCCAGCTTCAACGTGCCTTCGTGCGGCTGCTCCAGCAGGTTCAGGCAGCGCAGCAGGGTGCTCTTGCCCGAGCCGCTGCTGCCGATGATGGCCACCACGTCGCCCGGCTGGGCGGTCAGCGAGATGCCGCGCAGTACTTCGCGATCGCCGAAGCGCTTGTGGATGTTGTCGGCCTGCAGGCTGGATCGGCTCATCGTGGGTGGTGCGGGTGTGGGCGTCAGGGGTGAGGCGGTGTCGGTGGCGCGGCGGTGTCAGGGGTGCGGCGGTGTCAGTAGTGCGGCGGCAATTCGTCGCGCAGGCTGCGAAAGGCGCCGCTGCCGTCGTCGGCCGGTTGCTGTTGCACCAGCAGGCGCAGTTGTGCCAGTTGCGCTGCCAGTGCGTCGATCTGCTGCTGCTGGCGCACGATCACCTCGTTGAGCTGATCGACCAGGTCTTCGGTGAAGCTGGCCTTGATTTCCAGTTCGATCAGGCGGTCGTCGGCAGAAGTCATCGGGCGGTGCGGGTGGCGGGCGCAGGGCGTGCCAGTGTCGCACCGCGCACTTCGAATCTCACGGTCTGCAGCACCCGCCCACTGGCGGTGGCCAGTTTCAGTTCATGCCGGCCGGGCCAGGGCGCCCACGACACGCTGGCGCCCTGGCCTATGGCTTTGCCGTCCAGCCACCAGGTGCCGGCCTGGCCGCTGAAGGTGATGCGCTGTGCCTTGGGCGGGATGTCGGGGTCCAGCGCGTAGAGGCTGCCGTCGCGCGGGTTGTCGATGCCGAAGCTGCGTGCCTCGGCCCGCCCCAAGCTGCCGGTGCGTTGCAGTGGCTGGGCCGTGCCGGCCAAAAACACTTCGTCGCGCGGTGGCTCGCGCCCGCCTTCGAAGGCCACCCTGGCCTGCACCACGCCAACCGGTGCCAGTGGCGCCATGGACGGCTGGCCCGCGTGCAACTGCAGCACCAACTCACGCCAGATGGGCGCCGCACCGCTGACGCCGCTGACATCGTGCATCGGCGCGCCGCTGGCATTGCCCACCCACACGCCCACGGTGTAGCGGCTGGTATAGCCGATGCACCAGTTGTCGCGCAG
>JANOAQ010000684.1:0-1708 GCA_031411195.1 Burkholderiaceae bacterium
ACGCTGACCCGTGACGCGTCGCTGGGCATGCACTTCACCGGCACCACCTACTACGATGGCCAAGGCTTCATGGTCACCAAGAAGTCCAAGATCACCAGCTCCAAGCAGCTAAAAGGCGCCACGGTGTGCGTTCAGTCAGGCACCACGACTGAAAAGAACCTGTCCGATTACTCCAAGGCCGCCGGCCTGAACATGAAGCCAGTGGTGTTCGAGACGCAAGAGGCCACCAACAAGGCCTACTTCTCGGGCCGCTGCCAGGCCTACACCACCGACGCCTCGGGCCTGGCCTCGGTGCGCAACAAGGAAGCCGGCAACCCTGAAGACCACCTGATCCTGCCCGAGCTGATCTCCAAAGAGCCGCTCGGCCCGTCGGTGCGCCGAGGTGACGACGAGTTCTTCGCCATTGTGAAGTGGACGGTGTTTGCGCTGCTCGAAGCCGAAGAAGCTGGCATCACGCAGGAAAATGTCGACAAGCTCAAGGCTGACAGCAAAGACCCGGTGATCCAGCGCATCCTCGGCACGTCTGAAGACACTGGCAAGCTGCTGGGCCTGGACAAGGACTGGGCTTACCGCGCCATCAAGGCCGTGGGCAACTATGGTGAGATCTTCGAGCGCAATGTCGGCCCCAAGTCGGCGCTGAAACTGCCGCGCGGCGCCAACAACCTGTGGAGCAAGGGCGGCTTCATGTACGCCCCGCCGGTGCGCTGATCGACTGAAGGCCTGATGCTGCGGCAGTATCCATGAGCACTTCAGCACCCCCGCCCAAGGCGCGCCAGTGGTCCTGGCGCAGCAAGGCCTTCCGCAGCATCGTCTACCAGGTCATCGCCCTGGCGGCGGTGCTGGCCATTGGTGCCTACCTGGCCCACAACACCCTCACCAACATGCGGGCGCGTGGCATCCAGAGTGGCTTCGACTTCATCACCCAGCCCGCCGGCTTTGCCATCGGCGAAAGCCTGTTTCCGTTTGATTCGGCCGAAAGCTATGGCAAGGCGTTTTTGATCGGCTTGTCCAACACCTTGCGCGTGGCGGTGGTGGGCATCGTGCTGGCCACCTTGTTGGGCACCTTGGTGGGGGTGGGGCGGCTGTCCAGGAACTTTCTGATCCGCACGCTCTGCAGTACTTATGTGGAGATCTTCCGCAACGTGCCGCTGCTGCTGCAACTGTTCATCTGGTACTTTGTGATGACCGAGTTGCTGCCTGCGGTGGAAGAACCCCTGCGGCCCTTGCCCGGTTTGTTCTTCAGCAAAAACGGCCTGCAGTTCCCGATCCCTGTGTGGGTGCCGGCGCATTGGTTTACGCTGGTCGGTCTGGCCGCTGGTTGTGTGGGCGCCTGGTTCTGGTCTGGCCAAGCCAAGCAGCACATGTTCAACACCGGCGTGCAGCGCCCGGTTTTCTGGCCCGGCTTGGCCTTTGTGGTCGCCGGAGGCTTGCTGGGCTGGCTGGCGGCCGGCATGCCTGGCGGCCTGGATCTGCCCGAAAAGACCGAGCTCAATGTGGTGGGCGGTGGTGCGGTCACGCCCGAGTTCCTCACCATGCTGATCGGCCTGACCGTCTACACCGCGTCTTACATCGCCGAGATCGTGCGCGGCGGTATCCAGTCGGTGCCTTTCGGCCAACACGAGGCGGCAGCGGCGCTGGGCCTGGCGCGCGGGCAGGAAGTGCGCCTGGTGCAGTTGCCCCAGGCGCTGCGGGTCATCATCCCGCCGCT
>JANOAQ010000685.1:0-5152 GCA_031411195.1 Burkholderiaceae bacterium
AGTACTGATGATTCCCGGTGTCACGATCCACCCGTCGGCCATCGTCGACGCCGGCGCGCAGCTGGGCGACGGCTGCCGCGTCTGGCACTTCGCCCACATCAGCGCCGGTGCGCGCATCGGCAGCCACTGCTCGTTCGGCCAGGGCGTGTATGTGGGCGATGACGTGGTCATCGGCAACCACGTCAAGATCCAGAACAACGTGTCGGTCTACGACGCGGTGACGCTGGAGGACGATGTGTTCTGCGGCCCGAGCTTGGTCTTCACTAACGTCTTCAACCCGCGTTCGGCGGTAGTGCGCAAGAACGAATACCGGCGCACGCATCGGCAGCCGCTGCTCGTTTGGCCAGAACGTCTATGTCGGCAACGATGTGGCCATCGGCGACAACGTCAAGATCCAGAACAACGTATCGGTGTACGACGCGGTGACGCTGGAGGACGACGTCTTCTGCGGCCCCAGCATGGTCTTCACCAACGTCTACAACCCGCGCTCGGCGGTGACACGCAAAGACGAGTACCGGCGCACCCTGGTTCGGCGCGGCGCCACTCTGGGCGCCAACTGCACCATCGTCTGTGGCACCACGGTGGGCGAGTTCGCTTTCGTCGGCGCCGGCGCGGTGGTCAGCCGCGACGTTCCGGCCCATGCGCTGGTGGTTGGCGTGCCCGGCCGCCGCATCGGCTGGATGAGCCGCCACGGCGAGCGCCTGGACCTGCCACCCTCGGGCGAAGGCGTTGCCGCGTGCCCCGCCACCGGCGAGCGCTACCGCCTCGACGGCGACACCCTCAGCTTTCTCGGATGACACCCACGATGCAATTCACCGACCTGAAGGCGCAATACGCCGCACTCAAGACCTCGATCGACACGCGCATCCAGCGGGTGTTGGACCATGGTCAGTACATCATGGGCCCCGAGGTCAAGGAGATGGAGTCGGCGCTGGTCGACTACTGCGGCGCGCCGCACGGCGTGGCCGTGGCCAGCGGCACCGAGGCCTTGCTGATCGCGCTGATGGCCATCGACCTGTTGCCCGGCGACGAGGTCATCACCACGCCCTTCACCTTTGCCGCCACGGCCGAGGTGATCGTGCTGCTGGGCGGCAAGCCGGTGTACGTGGACATCCAGCCCGACACCTGCAACATCGACCCAGCACTGATCGAGGCAGCCGTCACACCGCGAACCCGCGCCATCATGCCGGTCAGCCTGTATGGCCAGGTGGCCGACATGGACGCCATCAACGCCATCGCAGCGCGCCACGGCCTGGTGGTGATCGAGGACGCGGCGCAGAGCTTCGGCGCCACCTACCAGGGCCGCAAGAGCTGCAACGTCAGCACCATCGCCTGCACCAGCTTCTTCCCGAGCAAGCCGCTGGGCTGCTACGGCGACGGCGGCGCGCTGTTCACCACCGACGCGGCCATCGCCCAGGCCGCGCGCGAGATCCGTGTGCACGGCCAGAGCGCGCGCTACACCCACACCCGCGTCGGCGTGGGCGGGCGCATGGACACGCTTCAGTGCGCCGTGGTGCTGGGCAAGCTCGAGCGCTTCGGCTGGGAGATCGAACGCCGCCTGGCGCTGGGTGACCGCTACGGTCGCTTGATCCGCGCCAGCGGCGCGCCGGTGCAGTTGCTGGCCGTGCGCCCCGATCGTGACTGCGTCTGGGCCCAATACACGGTGATGGTCGACGACCGCCCGTACGTGCAGGCTGCGCTGCAGGCTGCAGGCATCCCCACTGCCGTGCACTACCCCAAGCCGCTGCACCACCAGCCGGCCTACGCCGACGGCTGCTGCCCGGACTGCAACCCGCACAGCATCCGTGCCTCGCAGCGTGTGCTCAGCCTGCCGATGAGCGCCGACCTGAGCGAAGCCGATCAGGACCGCGTCGTGGCCGTGCTGGCGCAGGCCTGCGCCACGACCGCCATCGGCGCCTGAGGCGCGTGGCCGCGGCAGCCAGGCCGGAACCGGCAGACATGCTGCGCGCAGTCCTCACGCTGTTGGCCGGCGGCGCGCTGGCCCAGGCCTTGCCGCTGCTGCTGGGGCCCTGGCTGACGCGGTTGTACCGGCCCGACGAGTTCGGCCTGTTCCACCTGTTTGCCGCGGTTGCCGCCAACGTGGCGGTGGTGGCCTGCGCACGCTATGAATTTGCGCTGCCGATGGCCCAGGACGAGCCCGAGGCTGATGCCCTGCGCCGCCTCTGTCTGCGCGTGCTGGCTTGCACCGTGGCCTTGGCTGCGCTTGGCGCCATGGCCTGGGCGATGTGGCTGGGCGCGCTGTGGCCGCTGTGGCTGCCGGCGGCGGTGGGCGCGTTGGGCCTCGTGTCGCTGGCCACCCTGAACGCCACGCGGACGCAGCGCTTTCAGGGGCTGGCCATCGCCCGCGTGCTGCAACATGGCGGCGGCGCGCTGGGCCAGGTCATCGCCGGTGTGCTGCATGCCGGCGTGCCGGGCCTGATCGTGGCACCCATCGCCGCCGCCGGTGCGGCCTTGATTGCGCTGGGCTGGCCGGGGCCCCGGCAGCCCGCTTTGGCCGGTGGGCCGACCTGGCGCAGCGTGGCGCAGCGCCACCGCAGTTTTCCCTTGTTGAACACGCCGCATGCCTTCCTGGGCGCGTTGCAAGACACCGTGGCGGTGGCACTGATCGCCGGTGCGCTAGGCCCGGCGGCGGCGGGCGCCTGGGGTCTGGCGCTGCGCTACCTGAAGGCACCGGCCACGCTGGTGGGCGGGGCGGTGTCGCAAGCCCTTTACCCGCGCCTGGGCGCTGGTGGCGCCGAGACTGGGCGGTGCACGGCGGCTGGCCGGGCCCTGGTGCAGCGCACGATGTTGCTGCTGGCCGCGCTGGCCGCGCCCCTGGTGGCGGTGCTGTGGTGGCTCGGGCCCAATCTCTTTGTCTGGGCCTTCGGCGCGGCCTGGGCCGAGGCGGGCGCTTTGGCGCGGGCGCTGGCGCTCTACATCGGCCTGCATTTCGTCGCCTCGCCGTTGGGCGTGGTGACCAGGGCCTGGCAAGCCCAGGCCTGGGCCCTGAGGCTGGCGCTGGTGGGTCAGGCGGTGTTCGTGGTGGCACTGGCTGCCGGCCTGGCGTGGGGTGGCCTGCAAGGCGCCGGGTGGGCCGTGTCAGGCGCGATGCTGCTGTACTTTGGCTGGTACTTCCTGCGCCTGGCCACCTGGCCGGTGCAAGGTGACGATTCAGCCGAGGGGCGGGCCGAGCGCCGAGCCGCCCCAAGCCGGCCCGCCATCCTCCCGGGGGATCGTGCGCCGTACCCGGCGGACGAGGGGCCAACATGACCCGCTGGCGCGGCACCCTCAACCGCTGGCGGCGCAAACTGGCCGCTGTGTTGTTGCACCGTGTGGTGTTTGGCGAGGTCTCGGGCGGGCGCTGGCTGCCCCACACCCGCATCGCGCCCTCGTCCTGCATCGAGTACGAAGACCGCCTGCAACTGGCCGACCACGTCTTCATCGGTGCCTTCAACTTCATCGAGGCCAGTGGCGGCGTGACGGTGGGCGAGGGCGTGCAGATCACCCACCACGTCAGCATCGTCACCCACAGCTCGCACCGCGCTCAGCGCCTGCTGGGCCCCGCCTATGTCACCTGGCCGCACCCGCGCCCGGGCTGGGTAGCGGGGCCGGTGCACATCGGGCCTTACTGCTTCATCGGCCCGCACACCTTGCTGGAGCCCGGCACCCGGCTGGGCCGCGGCTGCATCGTGCGCGCCGGAAGCGTACTGCGGGGCGAGTTTGCCGAGTTTTCGCTCATCGCCGGCAACCCAGCCCAGGTGGTCGGCGACAGCCGTACGGGCGATGCACGCTGGCTGGCCGACCAGCCCGAGCTGCAGGCCCACTACCAGGTCTGGGCGGGCAGCCTGCCCACCGGCCTGCCGCCATTTCCGCCACCTTCGGGGCCCGCGCCATGACGCAACCGATGCGCCTTGTGCTGCTGGGCGACGGCGACAGTCCGCACCTGCTGAAGTGGGCCCGCGCGCTGGCGCCGCAGGTCGAGCTGTGGGCCGCCTCGTCACGCGGTTTTGCGCCGGGCTTTGAAGCCTTGGTACCGGCCGAGCGCCGCCTGGCGTTGAACACCCGCCCCGACTTCGAGGGCGGCAATGCCGCGGTGTTGTGCCAACTGCCGCGCCTGGCGCGCTGGCTGCGCACCGTGCAGGCCGATTGGATCCATGCCCACTACCTCACCTCGCATGGCACGCTGGCCTGGCTGGCCACCCGCCTGCTGGGCGCGCCAGGGCGGCTGGTGGGCTCGGCCTGGGGCTCGGACATCCTCGTCACGCCGCAGCGCAGCGCCCTGCTGCGCTGGGTGACGCAGCGCGTGCTGCGTGCCTGCGCACTGAGCACCAGCGATTCACAGGTGATGGCCCAGCGCATGCGTGAACTGGGCGCGGGCGAGGTGATGACTTTCCCGTTCGGCCTGGCAGCGTTGCCGCCGCTGCCGCCGCTCGGCCACAAGCGACCGCACAGTGTGTTTGCCAACCGCGGCCTCGAAGCCATCTACGCACCGCAGCAGGTGATGGCCCAGTTTGCGGCCCTGGCCGCGGCCTGGCCCGATGCCGAACTGGTGGTGGCCAACGACGGCGCCCTGCGTGCGGCCATGCAGCAACGGGCGGCTGAACTGGGCCTGGCCACGCGCGTGCGCTTCGTAGGCCGACTCGACGCCCAGGCCCAGGCGCTGGAATACGCCCGTGCCCGCTGGTACCTGAGCCTGCCCGAGAGCGATTCGGTCTCGGTTTCGGTGCTCGAAGCCCTGGCCCACGGCTGCCTGCCCATCCTGTCGGACCTGCCGGCCAACCACGAACTGGTGCGCCGCGGCGACAACGGTTGGGTGCTGCGCGGCGGCACCCTGGCCACCGCAGAGGATCTGGCCCCGCTGCTTCAGCGCGCCCACACCATCGCCACCGCCAACCATGGCTGGGTGGCGCAGCACGCGATGTTCGATCGCTCGGTCACCGATTTCCTGGCCAGGCTGCAGGCCCTGCAGACTGCAGGCGTTGACCGGCCACCCGCATGAACATCCTCTACCTCAACCACTATGCCGGCAGCCCCGCGCTGGGCATGGAATACCGGCCCTACTACCTGTCGCGTGAATGGGTGCGCGCCGGCCACCGTGTGCAGGTGGTGGCGGCCAACTACTCGCATGTGCGCTCGCGCCAGCCGGCGGCCG
>JANOAQ010000686.1:0-3053 GCA_031411195.1 Burkholderiaceae bacterium
GGCCTGCGCATAGGTCGGCAACTCCTGGGCTTGCAGCGCGATGTGCGCGCGTGCCAGACCTTTGGGCTCGGGGACTGCCGCGCGCCGTTTGGACGCGGCTGCCGTGCGGCGGATCAGGCTTTCGGGCAGAAATCCTGACGACTGTGCCAGCGCTGGCCCCACCGTGGCCAAGGCCATGGCGCGCAGCACCGTGGACTTGCCCGCACCGTTGTCACCCAACAGCACGTTCACATTGGGCAGCGCCATGGTTTTGTCGCCCGGGACGTTCAGGTCGATCTCGGCGCTGGCGATGGATCGCAGGTTCTCGACTTGCAGTTGCTTGACGTGCATGGCGGAATTATCTGGCGAACTTCAGATGATCTCGAAGTAGCGCTTGAGTTCCCAGTCGGTCACCGCGTCCAGCCACTGGCGGTGCTCCCACTCGCGGGTGGCGGCAAAGTGGTCGACAAAGGTGTCGCCCAGCCAATCGCGTGCGATGTCGCTGCAGCAAAAGGCCTGGGTGGTCTCGATCAGCGAGCGCGGGGCGCGCGGGATGTGCTCGGCTCCCTGGTTGGTGCCGGTGATGGGCGGGGCGGTGAGCTTGAGCCCTTTCTCCACCCCGTGCAGGCCGGCGGCAATGACGGCGGCCATGGCCAGGAAGGGGTTGACGTCGGCCCCAGGGCAGCGGGTTTCCAGCCGGGTGGCCTTGGGGCTGCCGGCGATGACGCGGAAGCTTGCCGTGCGGTTGTCGATGCCCCAGGTGGGCTTGACGGGCGCCCAGAAGCCATCGACCAGCCGCTTGTAGCTGTTGATGGTGGGCCAGAACATCGGTGCAAACTCCATCAGGCAGGCCACCGGGCCGGCCAGGTAGCTTTCAAACAGCGGGCTCATCTTGCGCGCGCTCTTCGCGCCGTAGAAGAGGTTGCTCTTGCCGTCGCTCAGGCTCTGGTGGATGTGGCCCGAGCAGCCCGGCAAGGCCTGCGACCACTTGGCCATGAAGCTGGGCATCACACCGTGTTGCTTGCCCAACTCTTTGGCGCCGGTCTTGAACAGGATGGCGCGGTCGGCCTGCTCCAGCGCGCGGCTGAAGGCGATGGCCACCTCGTAGACCCCCGGCCCGGTTTCGGTGTGCAGGCCTTCGATGGGCACGCCGAAGGCGGCCATGTCGTCCATCAGCGCATTGAAGAACCCGCGCTGGTCGGCCATGCGCAGCAGCGAGTAGCCGAACATGCCCGGCGTGATGGTGCTGGGCCCCACACCCTGCTTGGCGGCCCAGCTTTGCGGCGTTTCAGCAAAGTTGAACCACTCGAACTCCATGCCGGTCATCACGTCGAAGCCCAGCTTGTCCGCGCGAGCCAGCACGCGCTTGAGCGTCTGGCGCGGGCACACGGCATAGGGCGAGCCGTCAGCGTTGACGAACTCGCCCAGGAAAAAGGGCACACCATTGTCCCAGGGCACATGCCGGGCAGTGCCCAGGTCGATGCGGGCCAGCGCATCGGGAAAGCCGTGCTGCCAACCGGTGACCGCTGCGTTGTCGTAGCACTGGTCGTGCGCGTCCCAGCCGAACACCACATCGCAGAAGCCGAAGCCGCCTGCCGGGTGGGGCTGGGCCGCGCCCAGGAACTTGTCGCGGTGCAGGTATTTGCCGCGCAGGATGCCGTCGATGTCGCTGCAGGCCACCTTTACTTTGCCGGTGGTGCTGGCCCGGACGGCGGCCAGGGCTGGGTGTTCCTTCTGCTTGCTGGCCATGGTGCGTGTCCTGTAGGTCAGAGGGCGGGTTTGCCGTCGGGGATTTGCATCTCGCGCAGCGTATCCGCAATCGCTTCCACCGCCTGGCGCATCTCGTTGGGGCCGATGGCGCCGATGCAGCCCACGCGGAAGGTTTCGACCTGGGTCAGCTTGCCGGGGTAGAGCATGAAGCCGCGTGCCTTGGCGCCCTCGTAGAACTTCTTGAAATCGTAACCGGCGTGGGCCGGCGCGTGGAAGGTGACGATGATGGGCGCCTGCACCTCGGGCCGCAAAAACGGCTGGAAGCCCAGCGCCGCCATGCCGTCTACCAGCGCGCGGAAGTTGGCGGTGTAGCGCGCCAGGCGTGCGGCCTGGCCGCCTTCTTCAACGTACTGGGTCAGGGCTTCGCTCAACGCGGCCACGACGTGGGTGGGCGGGGTAAAGCGCCACTGGCCCGTTTTGCCCATGTAGGTGTGCTGGTCGTGCAGGTCCATGGCCAGGCTCTGGCTGTTGCCGGCGCAGTCGTCCAGGATGGCCTGGCGCAAGAAGACGAAGCCCATGCCCGGCACACCTTCCAGGCATTTGCCGCTGGCGGCGACCAGCGCGTCGAAGCGGGTGGTGCGCGCGTCGATGGGCAGGGCGGCAAAGCTGGACATGGCGTCCACGATCAGGCCCTTGCCGTGGCGCTGGCAGACATCGGCCACGCCCTGCAGCGGGTTCTCGACGCCGGTGCCGGTTTCGCAGTGGATCAGCACCACGTGGCTGATGCTGGGGTCGGCCAGCAAGTGCCGCTCGACCTCGGCCGGCGAGATGGGCGCGTCTTCGGCCACCGGCATCAGCGTGGCCCGGCGGCCCATCATGGCGCTGAGCTTGGCGGCGCGCTTGCAGTAGGCGCCGTTGTCGGGCACCAGCACATGGCCCCCTTTGTCACCCGGTGGTACGACAGTGGCCACGGCCGCCTCCACACTGAAGGTGCCGCTGCCCTGCAGGGGCACCACCACGTGGCTGCCATGGCCCTGCACGATGTCGAGCAGGCGGTGGCGCAGCTGGGCGGTGATGTGGTTGAAGTCGGTGTCCCAGCTGCCCCAGTCCTTGAGCATCGCCAGCTTGGTGCGCAGGGTGGTGGTCAGTGGGCCGGGGGTGAGCAGGATGCGGTCGCGGTCCATGGGGTCTCCGGTCAAGTCAGGCCTTCCAGGCCTGGGTCCGTTTGTCTGCAATGTGGGCCAGAGCACTGAAGGCCAGCATGGCCACGCTGCGGGCGGCGGTGATCATCACGGCGCAGGCGGCCGCCGCGCCGATCTCGCCGGCCTCGTCGAGGTTGAGGATGGCAATTGCCGCGACCTTGG
>JANOAQ010000687.1:0-1901 GCA_031411195.1 Burkholderiaceae bacterium
GTCGGCCACCTTGCTGGCGCCCAGCGTGACGTTTGTCGAAAATATCTGGCGCCAGTTCTTTCCGCGCGTCAGCGACCGGCAAGAGCTGTTGACGATGCGCATCGCGGTGCTGGTTTTTTCCGCCTGTGTCTGCGCTTACGCGATTGGCTCGCAGGGCACGCCGATCTACGACATGGTCTCGGGCGCGTACCAGGTGACGCTGGTGGGCGCTTTTGTGCCGCTGGTGGCCGGGCTGTATTGGCCACGTGCCACCACCCAGGGCGCGGTTTTTTCCATCGTGCTGGGTGTGCTGGCCTGGTTGTTGCTGCTGGTAACCCCCGCCGGCGCGGCCTTTCCGGCGCAGTTGGCCGGTTTCTTGATGGCCGTTGTGGGCATGGTGCTGGGTTCCGTCGGCCCGCAATCGGTCACGAACCAGCACGGCAGCCACCACCGCCTGGCCGGCCTGAAAAGCTGAGCCTCACGCCGCGCCTGCAGGGCAACTGCCGGCGGTTGCCGGCTGGCGCCCCTATAATTTATTGTTTTGCGTCAAGGGTTCAGCCATGCCGATTTACGCCTATCGCTGTACCGCCTGCGGCCACGCGAAAGACGTGCTGCAGAAGATGTCCGATCCGGTGCTCAGCATCTGCCCGGCCTGTGGTGCCGAAACCTTTGCCAAGCAATTGACTGCAGCCGGCTTCCAGCTCAAGGGCTCCGGCTGGTATGCCACCGACTTCAAGGGCAGCGGCGCCGCCCCCGCTGCCGTGGCCACCGAAGGGGGTGCCGCCGCCAAGCCCGACGGCACGCCCGCCGCTGATTCGAAGCCGGCCGCCGACGCCAAACCGGCCGACAGCGGCGGCGGCCCAGCCGCTTCGGCGCCCGCACAGGCGGCCGCTCCTGCGCCTGCCACTGACCGTCCCTAGAAAGCCCATCGCGTGAGAAAGTACATCATCGCCGGCCTGCTGGTCTGGCTGCCATTGGCCATCACCATCTGGGTGCTGCTGTGGCTGCTGGGCCTGATGGACGGCGTGTTTTCTTGGTTGCTCACCCTGAGCCAGACCGTGCTGCCGCATGGCGCCGATGCCTTCATCGAAAGCCTGCGCAAGGTGCCTGGCCTGGGCGTGCTGGTGATGCTGGTCGTGCTGACGGCCACCGGGGTGTTCGTCACCAACATCTTCGGCCAGTGGTGGGTGCGGCAGTGGGACAAGCTGCTCAGCCGAATCCCCATCGTCAAGTCGATCTACAACTCGGTCAAGCAGGTATCGGACACGCTGTTTTCCAGCAGCGGCAATGCCTTCCGTGAAGCGGTGCTGGTGCAGTATCCGCACCAGGGCAGCTGGACCATTGCCTTTGTCACCGGCAAACCCAGCGGTGAGGTGCAGGCCCACCTGGACGGCGAGCACGTCAGCCTGTACGTGCCCACCACGCCCAACCCCACCTCGGGCTTTTTCCTGATCATGCCGCGCACGGCGGTGCGCCCGCTGCACATGAGCGTGGACGAGGCGCTGAAGTACATCATCTCGATGGGCGTGGTGGTACCGCCGCCCCCGGCGCCACCGGCGCCCGTGGCGCTGGTCAACGGCCGAAATTGACCGGGCCCGGCGCCTGGCCAGTGCACCGGGTCCTGAGGGCTTGCCGCCCCGCCCCCACGCCATCCCCACCGAACTAGCCCAGGAGTTTTTCATGCGTACCACCTACTGCGGCCTGGTCAGCGAAGCGCTGATGGGCCAGACCGTCACCCTGATGGGTTGGGCCCATCGCCGGCGCGACCACGGCGGTGTGATCTTCATCGACCTGCGCGACCGCGAAGGCCTGGTGCAGATCGTCTGCGACCCCGATCGTGCCGACATGTTTGCCACCGCCGAAAGCGTGCGCGGCGAGTTCTGCCTGAAGGTGGTGGGCCTGGTGCGCGCGCGCCCGGCCGG
>JANOAQ010000688.1:0-2123 GCA_031411195.1 Burkholderiaceae bacterium
CTCGGCCTCGTTCTGGCTCACGGCAATCGCGGTGGCCCCGCAGCGTGTCAGCACTTCGCTCATGCGGCCAATTTCTTCCTCGACCTCTTCCACCGTGCCGTCGGATTCGCACAGCAAAATTGCCTCGGCCGTCAGGTCGTAGCCAGCGTGGACAAAGTCCTCGACGGCTGCGGTCATGGGTTTGTCCATCATCTCCAGCCCGGCCGGGATGATGCCCGCTGCAATCACTGCCGCCACCGCGTCCCCGGCTTTGCGCAGGTCGTCAAAGCTGGCCATGATGCAGCGCGCTAATTGCGGCTTGGGCACCAGCTTCACGGTCACCTCGGTGGTCACGGCCAGCATGCCTTCGCTGCCCACCACCACGCTGAGCAGGTCGAGCCCCGGCGCGTCGAGTGCATCGCCGCCAAATTCAATCGCCTCGCCCTCGACCGTGAAGCCGCGCACCTTGAGCACGTTGTGCAGCGTCAGGCCGTACTTCAGGCAATGCACGCCGCCCGAGTTTTCAGCCACGTTGCCGCCGATGGTGCAGGCGATCTGGCTGCTGGGGTCGGGCGCGTAGTACAGGCCCAGGGGCGCTGCCGCCTCGCTGATGGCCAGGTTGCGCACGCCGCACTGCACCACGGCCGTGCGGCTGGCAGCGTCGATCTTCACGATCTTGTTGAACTTGGCCAGGCTCAGCGTCAGGCCCTGGGTGTGGGGCATGGCGCCGCCACTCAGGCCGGTGCCGGCACCGCGCGCCACCACCGGCACGCCCAGCGCGTGGCAGGCCTTGAGCACGGCGGCCACCTGGGCTTCGGTTTCGGGCAGGGCCACGGCCAGTGGCAGGGCGCGGTAGGCGGTGAGGCCGTCGCATTCGTACGGCACGGTGTCCTCGCGCCGGTACAGCAGGGCATGGGCCGGCAGCAGGGGCGCCAGGGCCTGCACCAGGCGGTCCTGGGACACGGCGCGGTCGGCTACCAGCGGGGCGGGGGCCGGGGGCGGTGCGTTGCCAGGCTTGGCCGCGGCCATGGCCTGGGCAGGCAGGGGGGCATTCATCGGGCGTCTCCTCGCATCAGGGCGCCACTGTAAGCACTTTGCACCGGCCACTGCGCTGCCTTGAACAAAAGGCTCCAACCAGGATGCGGGCCAATCGGCGGGCCGGTGCTGCGCGCACGACAGCGGGCCTGTGGGTGCCGAAGGCCGTCAGCGACCCAGCAACTCGCCGATCGGCTGGAAGTCTTCGACCCGGTCACAGACCGCCTTCACCGTGGTCAGGATCGGCACACCCAGCAGCAGCCCCCACACGCCCCACAACCAGCCGAAGGCGAGCACGCCGACGAACACACTGACGGCATTGAGCCGGCTGGTGCGGCTGGTGAGCCACGGTGTGAGCAGGTTGCCGGTGACGGTGTGCAGCCCGGCGGCGATGCCGGTGACCACGAAGGCCATGTTGAGGGTGCCGAACTGCAGGAAGGCCACCAACGCTGCCGCCGCGGTGAACACGATGGTGCCGATGTAGGGGATGAAATTGAGCACGAACGCCACCACGCCCCAGACGGCGGCCTGTTCGAGGCCGATGACGCTGAAGGCCGCCCAGGTCAGGATGCCCACTAGCACGCTGGTGAACACCTGCACCAGCAAATAGCGGTGAATCTGCTCGGTGACTTCGTCGAGCAGTTGCACGGTGATGCGCTTCTGCGCAAATGTCGGCCCGGCGATCTTGACCATCTTGCGGCGAAAACTGTCGCCCGAAGCCATCAGGAAAAACGCGATGAACACCACCACCAGCGCCTGCCCGATGGACGCCGCCACGCCCAGCGTGCCCGACCACAGGTAGTCCTTGACGTCGAAGCGGGTGCGCTCGATGCTCACCCGGGTGACCCCACGGGTGGCCGTCGGCGGCGTCGGCCCGCCGTCCTGGGCGGCCTGTTCCAGTTGCGTGGCGGCGCGTTGCACCTTGTCGATGGCCGATTCGCTGCGCCCGCGCTGGTCGCGCAGGGTCTGCCGCACTTTTTGCGCCGCTGCAGGCAGGCTTTCGATCAAGGTCGTGGCATCGTCGCTCAGCGCCACCACCGTCCAGCCGGCGCCGGCGCCCATCGCCACTAGCAGCAGCGCGGCGCCTACCGCGCGCGGCAGGCGCCAGC
>JANOAQ010000689.1:0-1616 GCA_031411195.1 Burkholderiaceae bacterium
CGTGAAGCCCTCGCGTGAGAGCAATGTCATCCAGATCAGCTACCAGGCCGCCGACCCGCGCTTTGCCGCCGGCCTGGCCAATGCGTTTGCCCAAGGCTACATCGCCACCACGCTCGAGCTTCGGGTCGACCCGGCCAAGCAGTTTTCAAGCTTCTTCGTCACGCAATCGAAAGAAGCGCGCGACGCGCTGGAGCGCGCCCAGACCCGGGTGTCCACCTTCCAGCGCGAGAAGGGCATCATCGCCAGCGACGAGCGCCTGGACGTCGAGAACGCCCGCCTGAACGAGCTGTCTTCGCAACTGGTGCAGATCCAGGCCATTTCGTCTGAATCGGGCAGCCGCCAGCAGCAGGCGCAGGGTGCATCGGGCGACCGCATGCAAGAGGTGCTGAACAACCCGCTGATCGGTGGCCTCAAGGCCGATCTCAGCCGCAATGAAGCACGCCTGCAAGAGCTGAACAGCAAGTTCGGCGACAGCCATCCGCAGGTGGTCGAGGCCAAGGCCAGCATCAACGAGCTGCGCAGCCGCATCGACAGCGAGATCAAGCGTGTCACCGGCGGGGTGGGGGTCACCAACACCATCAACAAGCAGCGCGAAGCCCAGGTGCGCAAGGAAATGGCCCTGCAACGCACCAAAGTGCTGCAGATGAAGGCCGTGCGGGATGAAGGCCAGGTGCTGATCCGCGAGGTTGAAAGTGCCCAGCGCACCTACGACAGCCTGATGGCCCGCCTGAACCAGACCGCCATGGAAGCCCAAAGCACCCAGAGCTACGCCAACATGCTGAGCACCGCCCAGCCGCCGGCCGAGCACTCGTCGCCCAGGCTGGTGTTGAACACCGCACTGGCCGTGTTCGTCGGCCTGTTGCTGGCCGTTGGTACCGCTCTGGTGCTTGAACTGACCAACCGGCGTGTGCGTGCCCCGGGCGATGTGGTGGCCGCGCTGGGGCTGCCGGTGCTGGGCACCATGCCCAAGCCCAGCGCCAAGCGCTTTACCGGCGGGCACCGCGCGTCGCTGGCGCAACAGCGCGTCATCGGCCTGCCAGCACCCGGCAAGAACGCCTGAACGACCGCAACGGAACCCAACATGACTACCGCTTCTGCCGTTGACGCCAACCGCCCCCAAGTGGCTGATCGTTCGATCGGCGACATCATTGCTGAAACCCGCCACCTCTCGGTCGAGCAGGTTGAAAAGGTGCTGCACCACCAGCGCGAAAAAGGCATTCGCTTCGGCGAGGCTGCCATTGCCCTGGGCTACGCCAGTGCCGACGACGTGCTGTTTGCCCTGGCGCAGCAGTTTCACTATCCCTACGCCGCTGAAGACCGCCGCAAGTCCAACCCCGAACTGGTGGCGTTGAACCAGCCCTTCGGCGTGCAGTCCGAAGCGTTCCGAGCCATCCGCAGCCAGATCATGATGCGGCTGTTCAACGAAGGTCAGCCCCGCGTGGCCCTGGCCGTCGTCAGCCCCGACAGCGGTGACGGCAAATCGTTTTTCAGCGCCAACCTGGCCGTCACGCTGGCGCAACTGGGCGGCCGCACCTTGCTGGTGGACGCTGACCTGCGCGGCCCACGCCAGCACGCGGTATTCGGCATCGAGAACCGCGCCGGCCTGTCCGGCATCC
>JANOAQ010000690.1:0-3545 GCA_031411195.1 Burkholderiaceae bacterium
GTGGCCGACGAAGGCGACATGAGCGGCCATCTGGCCCGCCTGCTCAAGCAGGCCGGCCAAACGGCGCCCAAGAGCCTGCCGGTGCTGGAGGTCAATGCCGAGCACAGCCTGCTCAAGAAGCTGGCCGCCCAGACCGAGGACGGCACGCGCTTCGACGACCTGGCCCACATCCTGTTCGATCAGGCAGTGCTGGCAGAAGGCGGCCACCTGGAGGACCCGGCGGCCTATGTGGCGCGCGTCACCAAGCTGCTGAGCCAATGACAACCCGTTCTTGAGCGACTTCGCCACGGAACCGGTGTTGTGCCGGGCCGTCGGCAGCGCTTTGGGGGGGTCAAATCTCCAGCGGTGGCTGGGCCATGGCCTCGATTTGCTCGCGCAGCTGGATGGTCTGCTGGCTCCAGTAGCCGCCGCCGGCAAACCACGGAAAGGCCACCGGAAAGGCCGGGTCGGTCCAGCGCTCGGCCAGCCAGGCGCTGTGGTGGATCATGCGCAGCGTGCGCAGGGGCTCGATCAATGCCAGCTCGCGGCGGTCAAATCGCCGGATCTGCTGGTAGCCCTGCAGCACGGCCACCATCTGGCTGCGCATGGCGTCGGTATTGCCCGACAGCAGCATCCACAGGTCTTGCACGGCCGGGCCCGTCACCGCGTCGTCCAGGTCGACGATGTGGGGGCCACCGTGGTCGCCTTCATCGCGCCACAGGATGTTGCCGGGATGGCAGTCGCCGTGCAGGCGCAAGCCTTGCGCCGGTACGCCAGCGAAGGCGGCGTCCACCTGTTCGAGCGCCTGTTGCGCTGCTTGCAGCCATGGCCCCGCCTCGGCCGGCGGTATCAGGTCGAGTGCCAACAGCCGCGCCAGCGGCGCGTGGCCGAAATTTTGCGCATCGAGCGTGCGGCGCACCTCGAAGGACCGCTGCTCGCCCACGACGTGCACGCGGGCTATGAAGCGGCCCAACCAGCGCAGGGTGTTGGCGTGCTCCAGTTCAGGGCCGTGGCCGGCACGGCGCGGGTAGACGGCCAGGCGGAAGGGTTGACCATCCACCGTGGCATGGCCCAGCGTGTGACCATCAGCCAGGGGCAGGGGCGCAACGACAGGCACTTCGTCTGCGGCCAGCGCGCAGGCAAAGGCATGCTCTTCGGCAATCTGCGCATCGCTCCAGCGCCCGGGCCGGTAAAACTTGGCCACCACCGCACCGCCGTCCTCCAGCATCACCTGGAAAACGCGGTTCTCGTAACTGTTGAGCTGCAGCAGCCGGCCGTCGCCGCGCACGCCGGCGGCGTCCAGCGCATCCAGCACCGCCTGCGGCGTGAGGTGATCGAAGGGGTGGCCGGCCAGCTCAGTGGCGGGCGGAGGCTGGTGCGGTTTCATCCGGCACCATAGCAGCGGCTGGTGTTTCAGGGCCTGCCAGGTCGCCAAATCCGCTCAGGGCGGGCACGTCACCGGCCTCGGTCTCATGGCGCCGCTCAGGTGTGAAAAACGAATCTGAAAACGCCATGGAGTCTTGCCACAACGTGCTGCGCTCACGGCGGCGCGAGGCGGTGGCCGCCGCTTGCGACCCTGGCATCGATGCTGACGAGTGCGCCGGTTGCGCCGGTTGTGGGCCGCGCGAGGCATTGCTGCTCTGCGGCACCAGCAATTGCAATTCGGGCACCGAGGGCAGGTGGTCGGCCGGGCAGCGCAGGTAGCGCACGCGACAGGCCGCCAACACCGATTGCTTGGTGCGGGTAGACCGGCTAGGCGGGCCGCCGCGGTCGTAACTCAGGTCGATGGCCGCCAGCACCCGACCGTTGGCGCTGCACACGGCAAAGGTGACATGGCTGGCGCCCAGCAGGTCAAACCAGTAGCGTACCGCCTTGGCGTCGTTGGGCTGACAAAAGCGCACCAATGGCAGCTTGGCCAACACGGTGTGGTGGGGCAGGGCTTCCCGCAACTGGCGGTACACCCGCCGCTCATCGGCGGTGAACACCGGCCGAGGCGACAGATCCCACTCAACCGGCAGCGGCGGCAAGCCGGGGGGCGGGCGCCGCAAGTGACGCACCAGCGACTGAAGCAGCAATGTGGCCAGCACCGCCAGGCTGGCGGCGGCGATTAACCACGAAACGTACAACTGCTGCATCGCGCCTGCAAGGTGGGGGGTTGCACCGAAAGGGCACCTCCAAATCGGCGATACCCTGCAAAAGTGAAAAAAACTTTCGCGGTCGATATTACCTTGCGAATGCCGATTGCCTCCCCTCTATCCGAGCGTGCTGGTGTACCTCAGGCAAGGGGCGGAATTTGTGTGAATGGACGATCAGTCCTTGGCGGCGCGGCCGATGTGGCCGCTGATGCCTGCCTTGACCTCGCCGATCACCTCCAACAGGCTGTCCACGATGTGGGCCTGTTGCTTCAGTCGATAGTCGATCTCTGCAGCGCCATCGCCGACCCATTGCTCCATCTTCGAAGCCAGGGTGTCCTGGGGCAACTTGAGGAATGCGTCCGACTCACTGCCGTCACGCTCAACCCGTGCACCCGCGCGCCGGGCGATGCGCAGCATGGTGGTGTTCTCGCTCAAGGCGTGGATGAACAAGGTGTCCAGCCCTCGATTTCGGGCGTGCAACATGGCGTGCTCGAACAAGCGCTCGCCATAGCCTCGGCCGCGCGCCTGGGGCACCACGGACCCCCCGAATTCGGCTGCCTGCGGGCCGGGTGAGCCTGGGCGTGGATAAGCCAAGTGCGCCAAGGCGATCAACTGGAGCCGGCGATTGAACACGCCGAATACTTCGTCGCGGTCAAAATCGAGCCCATCGACATAGCGGCGAATCTGCGCATCGCCCGCCGGGTAGCCGAACCGCAGGTAGCGGTCACGCTCGGGCAGGTCGATCAGGTGCTTGCTGATGCGCTCGCGGTGGCGCGGCGCCAGGGAGCGAATGGGAATCCAGGGCGCGAAGCGTCGCTCCGTCGGCCCGGCAGGTGGCGTCGGGCTGGCGACGTCAGCGCGAAGGGCTGCTGGCAACTCTAGGCCGTTGCTCATCGGGACTTCCTTGAAGATGGGTGTAAACCCTGATTCTGAGGCTTTCTGGCTGACTTTGTTGGAGCGGCCTCTCGCGGCTGGCTGGGAAGACCTCTGGCGCAGGCAGACGAATTTCCGCTAGAATGCTCGGCTGCCCCCAAGATGGCGGGGTGATGCATGGGCGCCATAGTCACTCACGGTGAATCACAGTGAATCACCGTGAAATGGGCGCCCGCCGAATGCAGGTTGGTGAGTTGGCGAGAATTCACGCCAAGCAGCCGATACGCCTACAAGCCGAGAGGTCGCCCTGATAAGCGGTTCCAAGGCAGTGGGTCGTGACGCATTGGGTCATCTTTGGCAAATGCATCGAAGAGCCGTCGTAAGGCACGCTGCCCGTGGTGGGTGGCGGCCCAACCAGAAAGACCCTCATGAAGACCTTCAGCGCCAAGCCGGCCGAGGTGACGCACGAGTGGTTTGTGCTTGATGCCACCGATAAGGTGCTCGGACGTGTCGCCAGCGAAGTGGCACTCCGTTTGCGCGGCAAGCACAAGGCCATTT
>JANOAQ010000691.1:0-21987 GCA_031411195.1 Burkholderiaceae bacterium
GTTACGGCCTCGACGGACAAGAGGCGATCGACTACGACGCGATGGAGCGCCTGGCGCACGAGCACAAGCCCAAGCTGATCATCGCCGGCGCCTCGGCCTACAGCCTGCGCATCGACTTCGAGCGTTTCTCCCGTGTGGCCAAGGCCATCGGCGCCATCTTCATGGTCGACATGGCGCACTACGCCGGGCTCATCGCCGCGGGTGTGTACCCCAACCCGTTGCCGCATGCCGACGTCGTCACCTCCACCACCCACAAGAGCCTGCGCGGCCCGCGCGGCGGCATCATCCTGATGAACGACGAAGCCATCGCGAAGAAGATCAACAGCGCCATCTTCCCCGGCATCCAGGGCGGCCCGTTGATGCACGTGATCGGCGCCAAGGCCGTGGCCTTCAAGGAAGCACTGGCGCCCGAGTTCAAGACCTACCAGCAGCAAGTGGTCAAGAACGCGGCGGCCATGGCCGAAACGCTGGTCCAGCGTGGCCTGCGCATCGTTTCGGGCCGCACCGAAAGCCATGTGATGCTGGTCGATCTGCGTCCCAAGGGCCTGACCGGCAAAGAAGCCGAGGCCCTGCTGGGCCGCGCCCACATCACCTGCAACAAGAACGGCATCCCGAACGACCCGCAAAAACCCATGGTCACCAGCGGCATCCGCCTGGGGTCGCCGGCCATGACTACCCGTGGTTTCAAGGAAGAACAGGCCATCCTGACAGCCAACCTGATCGCCGACGTGCTGGAGTCGCCCAACGACGAGCAGGTGATTGCGGCGGTGCGCGCCAAGGTGGCTGCGCTGACCCGCGACTTCCCGGTCTACCGCTGAGCGCCAGCCCGGGGCGCCGCCGCTGACACCCACACCATGCGGTGCCCCTATTGCAGCCACCACGAGACGCAGGTCGCCGAGACGCGTGAATCGGACGAGGGCGACGTCGTTCGGCGCCGCCGTCGCTGCCTGAAGTGCGACAAGCGTTTCACCACCTACGAGCGCGCCGAGATCGCCCTGCCCGCCGTGGTCAAGAAGGACGGCGCCCGCGCCGAGTTCGACCCCGCCAAGATCCGCGCGTCGATGATGCTGGCGCTGCGCAAGCGGCCAGTAAGCGTGGAGCAGGTCGATGCCGCCCTCGACCGCATCCAGGACAAGCTGCTGGCCACCGGCGCCCGTGAGCTGCCCAGCGCCAGGCTGGGTGAACTGGTCATGCGCGAGCTCAAACGCATCGACAAGGTGGCCTATGTGCGCTTTGCGTCGGTGTATCGCAGCTTCGAAGACGTGGACGAGTTTCGTCAGTTGATCCGAGACATCTGACGTCCGCCCCCACGTCGCTTCGCTCCTGCCCCCCGAGGGCGCGCTCAGCCGCCTTGGGGCGGCCCGGCACTGGCTGAGCCTGGCTGGGTGCCCCCCCATTGGGGGTAACGCCTGCTTCCCCCAACCGGGGCCCCTCTACAAATGCCGCTGAATCCCCCCGCCAGGGCGACGCGGCAACGCTGGCCGATTTCTAAAGTGCGTGCATCGATTCACCCATCGGAGCACGCCATGCAAACCACCTTCTGCCCCAAGCCCCTGATGTCCATGTGCCGCCTTCGGCGCGGGCTGTCGCTGGTCGAAATGCTGTGCAGCCTGGCCGTCACCCTGATTCTGTTGGGAGGCGCCCTGCCGATGCTGAATGATCTACGCACAGGTCAAGCCCTGGCCGCAACCGCATCCCTGCTGGAGACCGACCTGCACTACGCACGCTCATTGGCCATCAGCAGTGGGCGAACGGTGCGCATGTCGCTGCAGGTGCTGAGCAATGGACGCACCTGCTATGCCGTTCACACCGGGCCTGCAAACGCCTGCCGCTGTGAAGGCAACGGCCAGTCGACATGCGAAGGCGACGCCATGCTGTTGCGCTTGGAAGACCAGGCAGGCAGCCATGGTGTGCGCATCGGTCCGGTCAGCCGCAGCATCCTGTTCGATGGGCTCAAAGGCACCATTACCCCAACGGCCACACTGCAGGTCACGGCGCCCGATGGCCGCAACATCCACCAAGTGATCAACATCATGGGCCGCGTACGCTCGTGCTCGCCGGGTGGCAAGGTGGGCGGAATTCGCCCTTGCGTCTGACCCTCCCCCCTGCGTTCGCGGGAGGTGCCGACAGACGGCGCCCGGCCACCGACAAGCGGCAGGCCAAACACCCGCCCGAGCAGCTTGCGCTCCCCATAATCTACGCATGCACATCCACAGAACCACTGGCCCTCTGCGTGGCGGCTTCACGCTGGTGGAGCTGATGATCGTTCTGGCCATATTGGCCGGTCTGGCTGCGGTGGCTTGGCCCAGCTACCAGAACGCGGTGCAGCGCAGCCGCCGTGCAGACGCTGTCAGCGCCTTGACCGAAATCGTGCAGGCCCAGGAACGCTGGCGCGCCAACAACCCCAGCTACCAGTCCACCCTGACCGACTTGCCCGGTACACGCACTTTGTCCCGTGACGGCCATTACAGCCTGACCTTGGTGGATGGCACCGTCACCGCAAACAGCTATACCGTCCGGGCCACCGCGCGCAGTGGGTCGCCGCAACAATCCGATACCACCTGCAACGCAATGCAGATTGCTGCCGCTGCGGGCAATCTGACCTACGGCTCCCTCGCCACCGGCGGCACCAGCAACCCGACACCCGATCCATGCTGGCCTCGATGATCCACAGACGCGCGGACCTCCGGAACCACAGTGGCTTCACTTTGGTGGAGTTGCTCATCACGCTGACCATCGGTGCGATCCTGATGGCCCTGGCGGTGCCGTCGATGCAAGGGTTCATTGCACGCAAGCGATTGGAAGGCGCCGCCTCTGAACTGGTCACCGACCTGCGTTACATGCGGGCCGCGCAGCAGGAGCGAGGACGGCCCGTGCGCATCCGGTTCAGCGTCAATGACGCCAAGACCTGCTACGTCATCTTTGTCGAGGGGCGCGCTTTCAATGCCGACTGCAACTGCGGCAGCGAGCCAGTTTGTGCCAATGTGCCCTCGGCAGCTGAAGCACTGAAAGTGGTTTCCGTGCCCCGCAGCAGTGGCATTGAATTGCGCTCCACACCCGGCACCATGAGCCTGCAGGGGCTCAATGGCCTGCCTGCGGGCGGCACCACACTTCGAATCGCGGTAACCGGCCCTGCAGGCAACGAGATTGAAGTGGCTACCAACGAGTTGGCCCGTCCCAGCATCTGCTCGGTGTCGGGTTATGAAAACTCCCTGAACCGGTGCACACGGTGATGCGCATGGCTGGCCTTCAACGAACCTTGCTGGCCAACAGCGGCCATTGCCGGACGAGCCGAGGAATGTCCATCGTCGAACTAATGGTGAGCATTGCCATCAGCCTGTTCATCGTGGCCGGCGCCACCGTGATGATGACCTCGCAGTTGGGCGACAACCGCAAGTTGCTGCTTGAAGCGCAGATTCAGCAGGACATGCGTTCGGCCATGGACATGATCTCGCGCGATATCCGACGTGCCGGGTATTGGGCCCAGGCGTATCGACAGGTGTGGCCGACCACGGCACCCTTGCTCAATCCCTACCGCGGCATGACGCCGAGGGAAGCGCCATTGGGAACAAATTCGGTCATCTATGACCGCTCCACCGATGAAGAAGGTCAGTTTCGTGGCACCGACGACAACGCCGTCGATGCAGTGGGGGGGCGCACGCGCGAACAGGTAGGTTTCCGGCTGAACCAGGGCCAGCAGACGATCGACTACCTGGTCGGGGCCAACAACTGGCAAGCGGTCACCGACCCGGCGGTGTTGCAGGTGACCAGGTTCGATCTGGTGATCAACAACCGCGATTTACCCGTGCCTTGTGGCGTGCAATGCCCGGCCTTGGGCCCGGGTGGGTGCCCGCTGTTCCAGGGAGCGCGCGATGTGACCATCACCATCGTAGCCCGCGCTGTGCATGACGCCAACCTCCAGCGCAGCCTGCAAGACAATGTTCGATTGCGCAACGACCTGCCCCGCGAGGTGTGCCCATGAGATCAGGCACAAGCGTGTTGGCGCTGCGGCCGAAGCTGACGAAACTCACCCGTGGCATGGCCGCGTTGACCGTGGTGATGATGTTGTTCTTCGTGATGGCGCTGGTGGCAGGTTACACCAACCGCAACCTGATCTTTGAGCAGCGCATCTCGGCCAACAACTACCGCTCGACCAAGGCGCTGGAGGCTGCAGACGCAGGCGTCGAATGGGCCGTTGCGATGCTCAATGGCGGCCGTGTTTCCACCAGTTGCCAGGCCAGCAATGTGGCCCAGGACGACGACTTTCGGCGCCGCTTCCTGGCCGATGCGCCAGACGATAGCGCCAACGGGCCTGGCGGCTACAACTTGGCCTGGGGTGTGAACCTCGCTGGCCGGATGTTCCCTTCCTGTATCAATCGCGATGGTGCATTGACCTGCATCTGCCCATCGTCCACGGTTCGTGCCCCGGCAATTTCGGCGCCGGCAGATGGCGTCGGCAGTGCCTTTGCCGTTTCCTTTCTACTGCCGGGCAACGATGTGCGGCCGGGAGCGATCCAGATCGCCACCCGCGGCTGCGCCAGCCCCGGGCAAGGCAACACAGCGTGTTTCTCGCAATCGAGCGAAACACCGCAAGTGGATTCGGTCTTCAACTCGCTGGTCACGCTGGGCCTGGTGCGGGCCTTGCCTATCGCGCCACCGGCAGCTTTGACGGCCGGTACAACGATCGATGCATCTGCGGGTCGCCTGCTCGTCAGCAACCCCGATCCGCAGACAGCCATGGCCGTCAACGCCGGCGGGGCCATGACCCCAGGGGGTGGCGGCAACGATCGGCTGGAAGGTCCGAGTGGGACAGACCGCTCTGACGCGTCGCGCCTTGTCAGGACCAACGACAGCAATCTGGCCAGTCTTGCCGCAGCCCCCAACGATGCGTGGTTCCGCACCAACTTCGGCTCGGATCCGGCGGCCTTCAGTCGGCAGCCCGCCACCATGTTCATCAACTGCGATGCAGGCTGCAGGTGGGCCAATCTGGCCAATGTCGTGGCCAGCTACCCGCGCAACCCCATCTACGTGCGTGGCAATCTCACCCTGGATCCGGCGCTTGATGTCGGCAGCGTTCAAGATCCGCTGATGCTGGTCGTCAACGGCACGCTCACGGTGGCGACCACCGCCAACATCACCGGATTCCTGCACGGCAGCTCGGTGGTGTGGACATCTGCGGCGACGGTGCGCGGTGCGGTGATGTCCGCATCGAACTTCACCACCTCGGCGACAACCACCATCGTGTACGACGCCCCGGTGCTCACCAGGATCAGCCTGCGCTATGGCTCCTTCGTGCGAGTCCCCGGCAGTTGGAACTCGGTCCCGAACACGGTGTTCTGATCATGCGCAAACGCCTGCACATTCGTCGCTTCGGCGTCTCGCTCGTTGAAGCGCTGGTGGCCTTGGCCATCATGTCCTTCGGCATGTTGTCCTTGGTGGGCGTTCAAGCCACGATGCGCATGAACAGCGATCTGGCCAAACAACGAAGCGAAGCGACCCGCATCGCCACCGAGGAGTTCGAGCGGGTGCGCGGCTTCACGTCCGTGGGCGCCGTCCAGGGACAGCCTGGCGCGTCGTACGACGAGATTGGCTCACGCACCCTGGACGCCTATACGCCACCAGGGGGTGTCGGCAACACGACGTATCGCGTCGAGCGCACGGTCAATGGGGTGGCGGGCACGCAGCAGAAGGTCGTGATGGTGCGAGTCATCTGGCAAGACCGCACCGGCACCCGGCAAACGGTGACCATGGACAGCATTGTCAGTGGTACCGATCCGACCCTGGGCGCCCTGCTGACGGTCCCGCTGCGCGCATCAGCTCTAAACCAACGTGGTGGCCGCCATGTCAGCATCCCGGCTGCCGCTGTTGATCTTGGCAATGGCACCAGCCGGTTTGTACCACCGGGCTCGTCCATGGTGAACTGGTACTTCAGGAATCTCACTGGAGAGATGTACACCTGTTTGAACATGGACAGCACTTGTCAGGCGCGACTGGTTAGCGGGACGGTTCAATTCGACCTTGGCACCGTCCCAAACTCTGAACAGCCCACGGGAACTGACGAAGGTTTCACAGTTGGCTTCGAGCAACTCAGTTCACTCCAGGACCAAGAGCGTCTTTCGCCTCAGTCCTCCGATGTTCGATGCTTTGTCGATGCGACTGACGCGATACCTGGCATGAACTACTACTGCTCGATACCTTGGTCAAGCAAAGGCTGGGGAGGCAAGTTGAATTTGGCAAGTCTGGCCGATGATCGGCGGGTATGTCGCTACACCAACGCGCAGTCCGACTTCACAAGCAACGAGGATCACCCCGCAACCTACTGCATGGAACGAGCGGGCATTCCCCAACGCACCAAGTCGTGCACTGGCCGTCCAGTCATGTCGAACCTGATCAATCAGAACTTCCTTGTCGTACGTGGCAGCATCAATTGCCCTGCCGATGGCTCTGATCCCTTGATCAACGGCAATACCCGGCAACACCAGCCTGCGCTTTGAGACCATGGCGCTGCCAGCCACCGATCACCAGCGCCTGCTGCGCGCTGTAGAACTCGCCCATGGCTCGCTGGGCTTGTCCGATCCCAATCCGCGAGTCGGTTGCGTCATCCATGGTGCCGATGGCAACCTGGCGGGCGAAGGCTTTACCCAGCAGGCCGGTGGCGCCCATGCCGAGGTGATGGCCTTGCGCGATGCCATCCAGGCCGGCCGCGTCGTGGCCGGTGGCACAGCCTGGGTCAGCCTCGAGCCATGCGCCCACCATGGGCGCACCCCCCCCTGTGCCGATGCATTGATCGCCGCCGGCATCGCCCGGGTGGTGGTGGCCACCAACGACCCCTTCCCACAAGTTGCCGGTCGCGGCATCGAGCGCTTGCGGGCTGCAGGCGTGTTGGTGGACCTGGCAGAAGCCGGCGCCACCAAACGAGCTGCGCAACAGCTCAACATCGGGTTCTTCTCTCGCGTGCTGCGACACCGACCCTGGGTGCGAATGAAGGTGGCCGCCTCGGTGGATGGCCGCACGGCCCTGCCCGATGGAAGCAGCCAGTGGATCACCAGCGAAGCTTCGCGCATCGATGGGCACGCTTGGCGGCGTCGCGCTGGGGCAGTGATGACCGGCATAGGCACGTTGCTGGCCGACGACCCCCAACTCGACGTGCGACTGGTGCCCACTCAGAGGCAACCATTGCGGGTGGTGGTGGACTCGGGCTTCAACACCCCCACGGGCGCACGCCTGCTCAAGGGCGATGGCCGGGTGTTGGTGGCGGGTGCGCACGACCTGCAGGACCGGATGGAAGCCCTGCGCCAAGCCGGTGCCGAAGTACAGCGATTGCCCGATTCCCGCGGCCAGGTCGATCTGCCGGCATTGATCGAACGCCTGACTGTCGATGGTGTGAACGAGCTACACATCGAAGCCGGCGCGCGACTGAACGGAGCATTGCTGCAAACGGGCTGGGTAGATGAAGTGCTTCTGTACCTGGCGCCAAAGCTTTTGGGGCCGGGCCGCAGCATCGCTGAACTACCCGTCCTGACCGCACTTTCAAACGCACAGGCGTGGCGGTTTGAACAGGTACACCCAGTCGGACAGGATCTTTGCATCCTGATGCGCCGCGATGGCGCCGACGATTTTTTCAGCTGAAAGTCGACCCAGGCTGCCTGCACAGACAAATACTTCAGCCCATGGAAGCGGGTTTGCTCAGTGCGTTCGATCGACAAGCAGGTTGCCCAAAAAGACAAAAGGCTGCCACCTTGCGGTGCAGCCTTTTGAAATTTTATGGCGGAGTGGACGGGACTCGAACCCGCGACCCCCGGCGTGACAGGCCGGTATTCTAACCAACTGAACTACCACTCCCCGGTAGCTAAGCTAGCAGTATAGCACATTAATTTCGCGGTTCGCAAGCCGTTCGGTACGCAATCCGCAAGTGCCGAACGGCGCCACGGGTTGGAATAAGTGCCCTCAAAGACGCTTCGTGGCCCCTCGCGGTGGCCTGTCGGACGCGCATGTGGCAAAGCGCGGCGGTTCTCGGCACAACGTCACCATTCGCCTCGACCGCTGGCCCGATCATGCACACCGACGCCTTGGCTTGATCAGGCTCAAGACATTTGGCCAGCTGCGGCGCACACTGCTGAGAGAAGTGGGTGCATACCGCACCGGCCTTCATCAACCCGGAACCTCACCATGTACCAGCGCATCCTTGTTCCCACCGACGGATCTGAAATCACGGCGAAGGCAGTGGCCGCTGCGGTGTCACTGGCCAAGCTGACCGGCGCGACGCTGTCCACCGTGTGCGTGAAAGAACCCTTTCCCTACAGCGCCATCTCCGAAATGCAACCGGTGCCGCCGCAAGAGTTTTATGACGCTCAAGAGCGCATCGCTGCCGATCGGGTAAAGGCCGTACTTGATGCGGCCGCAGCAGCCGGGGTGCCGTGCGACGGCGCCACGATGGAGGCGCTGCATCCCTGGGAGGCCATTCTCGACCTGGCCAAGACCAAGGGCTGCGATGTCATCGTGATGGCTTCGCATGGTCGACGAGGCATGGCCGCAATGCTCATCGGCAGTGAGACCAGTCGCGTACTCACCCACAGCCATTTGCCGGTGCTGGTAGTGAAGTGACTGGCTCGGGTGCCGTGTGCGGCGGCCCGCAGGTTCAATGCTCCCCCTGCAGCCCCTTGACCACCACCACCAACGCCAGGCCGACAACGATCCAGCCCAACTGTGCCAGGGTCGAACGCAGTGGCAGGCGGCGCTGCAACTGCGGCAGCAAATCAGCCACCGCCACATAGACGAAGCTGCTGGAGGCAGCCACCAGCAGATAGGGAAACAAGGCTTCCCAGGGCCCGACGACAAAGTAGCCCAGCACGCCACCCACCACCGAGGCCAACCCTGACAAGGCGTTGTACAGCAGCGCCTTGGCGCGGCTGAAGCCGGCATTGAGCAGCACGATGAAGTCGCCCACCTCCTGCGGAATCTCGTGGGCAATGATGGCCAGCGACGTCACGACCCCCAGCTGAAAATCTGCCAGAAACGCTGCGGCAATGATGATGCCGTCGCAGAAGTTGTGGATGCTGTCGCCAACCAGCACGCTCCAGCCACCGCGCCCGGCCTGCTCGGCATCAAAACCGTCATGGTGCTGGTGGTGCGGGTCGTCGCCTTCGTGGTGGTGGCCATGCCGATACAGCTCGGCTTTTTCCAACAGGAAGAAAAACAGCAACCCACCTAGCAGCGTGGCAAAAAGCCGGTGCGGCTCGACCTTGCTCTCAAAGGCTTCGGGCAATACATGCAGCAAAGCCGTGCCCAGCAGCACACCCACCGACAGGCTGACGAGGTGCTTGACGATGCGCCCCAGAATGGCCAAGGTCAGCGAAGCGGCAATCAGGACCGACAACACGCCACCAGCCAGGGTGGCCAGCACAATGTAGAGCAGAGTCATCGATTCATTCTTGTTGAGCAATGTGCAGGCAGCGGGCCAGATTGGGCTGGGCTTTGTCTGGCTGAAATTCGCACCCGTGCACCACGCCGGATCACGCCACGCCCCGAGCCTTGAACCACGCCAAGCACCGCTTCCAGCCGTCTTCGGCCGCTGGCTTCTGATAACTAGGCCGGTAGTCGGCATGGAAGGCATGTGGTGCGTCCGGATACACCACGATCTCGGACAGGCGTGCAGCGCCTGAGCCTTGAGCCAGTGCTGATTTCATCTTATCGACCGTGTCAAGCGGGATGCCCGGGTCTTGCCCGCCGTAGAGACCGAGCACAGGCGCGTTCAATCGGCCGACCAGATCGACAGGATGTGCAGGCGTCAGCGCGGTAGCCGATCCCACCAGGCGGCCATACCAGGCTACCCCGGCTTTCAATGATGGATTGTGAGCGGCGTAAAGCCAGGTGATGCGCCCACCCCAGCAGAAGCCAGTGATGGCTGTCCTGGCCGTGTCAGCACCTTGCCCCTGGGCCCAGGCCACCGTCGCATCGAGGTCACCCAGCACCTGGGTGTCTGGCACCCGATTGACCACCTCGCTCAGCAGTTTCGCGATCTCGCCATAGTCGCCGACATCACCCTGCCGCACGAACAGTTCAGGCGCGACGGCAAAGTAGCCAGCCTTTGCAAAGCGCCGCACCACATCGGCGATGTACTCATGCACACCGAAGATCTCGCTGACCACCAGCACCACCGGCGCCTTGGCCTTGCCCAGGGGCGCCGCACGGTAAGCCGGCATCTTGAAGTCGCCCACCATGATGGTGACTTCACCTTCGACCAGGCCCTGGCTGTCAGTTTTGACGACCGTCTGTGCGACCACCGGCAAAACGGCGGCTGCAAAGCCCGAGCCCACCGACGCGCGAACAAAATCGCGTCTGCTGAAGTCACGGTGCGGGGTCAAGCTGTCGAAGTCTTTGTTCAACACGGTGTCTCCTGAAGTCTGGTCATGGCGTTGAAGCATTGATGCGCATTCTAGAAAGCGGTTAGCCGGCACCTCGGCCTGGGAGGGAAAGCCGGTAGCATGCCCTTCCATCATGCCTCTTCGTTCCCCCAGCGTCGCTGCGCCATTGGCAGCGATCGATATCGGCTCCAACAGCTTTCGACTCGAACTTGCCCAGCTGCGGCACGGCCGTTACCGCCGCATCGCTTACCTCAAGGAGACTGTGCGCCTGGGTGGTGGCCTCGATGCCGATGGCAACCTGACCGAAGCCGCTGCCCAGCGTGGCCTGGATTGCCTGCGCCAGTTTGCGGGCCGGTTGCAGGGTTTCGAGCCCACCCAGGTGCGAGCCGTGGCCACCCAGACCCTGCGCGAAGCGCGCAACCGCGATGCCTTCCTGGTGCGCGCCCAGGCCGCCCTGGGCTTCCCGGTGGAGGTGATCTCGGGCCGAGAGGAGGCGCGCCTGATATTTGCCGGCGTCTCCTTTTTGCAGCCCGGACCGGCTCGCCGTCTGGTGATCGACATTGGCGGGCGCAGCACCGAGATGATCCTGGGCCAAGACCGCGTGCCAGGCACGGTCGAGTCATTCAAGGTCGGCAGCGTGAGCCTGTCAATGCGCTGGTTCCCCGATGGCGTATTCACCGAGCAGCGCTTTCGAAATGCCCAGGTGGCTGCGGGAGCCGAACTTGAAGAAGCGCTGACCCTGTTTGCCCCCCACCTGTGGCAGGAGGCCCTGGGTTCGTCGGGCACGGCGGGTGCGGTGTCGCAGATCCTGGCCGCCTCGGGCATGACCGACGGCACCATCACGCCCGAGGGCCTGCGCTGGTGCATGGCGCAATGCCTGGCAGCGGGCAGTGCCGACAAGCTGCAACTGCCGTCCCTGCGCGATGACCGCAAGGCCATCATCGGCGGGGGGCTGGCGCTGCTTTACACCCTGGCCACGCACTTCGGCATCACGGCGCTCAAGCCGGCCAAGGGCGCGCTTCGCCAGGGCGTCATCATCGACCTGCATGAGCGCCATGCTGCACGCCGCCATGCCGGCCAAAGTGACTTGCGTGATCAAACCGTGGCGGCACTGCAGGCCCGTTTCGGCGTCGATGTGGCGCAGTCCCGACGGGTGCACGCCCTGGCGCTGGCCTTGCTGAAAGGCGCCCGGCCCGACCTGGTGGCCGACGATGAAGACGGCGAAACCCTGCGCGAACTGGGCTGGGCCTGTGACTTGCATGAAATGGGCTTGATGGTGTCGCACCACGACCACCATCGGCACAGCGCCTACCTGCTCAGCCATGTGGATGCGCCCGGGTTCTCGCAGAGCCAGCAGCGCCGCATTGCCGATCTGGTGCTGGCTCAACGGGGTGGCCTGCGAAAGGTGGAGTCTCAACTTGGCAATGAGCGCTTTGCCTGGCAGGTATTGGCGTTGCGCCTGGCGGTCATCAAGTGCCACGCCCGAGGTCTGATCGACAACAAGGCCCTTCGACTTTTCAACGACGACCGACTTGCCCGGCTGACCTGGCGCTCGGGTTGGGCCGGGGACCACCCTCGGACATTGCACCTGTTGCGCGAAGAGGCCGATGCCTGGGCCCGGCAACCTGCGCTCCGGCTGGCCCTGGAAACCGGGGTCTGAGCAAAACGCCCGAATCAGGCGTGCTCGGGGCCTCGCACGGCCACCATCACGACCTCGGCGCCGCCTTCGCGCTCTCGTTGACGCAACCACCACACCGACCCCTTGCGCACGGCCCAGGGCGGGGCCGCCAACGCTGGCGCGCCACTCATCAGGCAGGCTGCCAGTTGGCCGAGCATGGGTTGGTGACCGACCAAAAGCACCGGCTCACGGCTGTCAGGCCAGCGCGCGGCGTCCAAGGCCTGGCTGTGGCTGGTGCCGGGCAGCAGAGCATCCACCGTGCGGTATCTGCGGTCCAGCGCGTCTGCCGTCTGGCGGCAGCGTTGGGCGGGACTGACCAGAATGCGGGTAGACGCCGGCAACACCCGGTTGAGCCAATCGGCCATGCGCCGCGCTTGCCTTTCACCGCGGGCGGTGAGCGGCCGCATCAGATCGGCCTGGGCATCGGGTTCTTCGTCGGGCTGATCGCGTGCATCAGCATGGCGCCACAGGATCAAGTCCATCGAGACACCCTTCATGCCGGCGTCATGTAGCGGGCGGCCAATGCGGCCTGGGCACTGGCGCCGCCTGTATCCAGCCGCAGATAGTGCCCGTCGGCGGCCTGCAGCCAGGCGTCACGACGGTCATGCAGGTAGGGCACCAGGCATTCGTCGATCACGCGCTGGCGCAGCATGGCATCGCGCACTGGCCAGGCAATCTCGATGCGGCGGAACATGTTGCGCCCCATCCAGTCTGCACTGGTCAGGTACAGCGCCTCATCGGCCAATCCATCGCCCCAGCGAAAGTACAAAGCCCGGGTGTGCTCCAGGAAACGCCCCACCACCGACCGCACGTGGATGCGATCGCTCACGCCGGGGATGCCGGGTGGCAGCATGCAGGCACCCCGCACGATCAGGTCGATTTCCGCCCCTGCCTGTGCCGCCTGGATCAGCGCGGCAATCATGGCGGGCTCGGTCAGTGCGTTGAACTTTGCCACGATGCGCGCCGGCCGACCCGCCCGCGCCGCATCGGCGACCTGGGCAATGTGGGCCGTCAGGCGGCGGTGCAGGGCAAACGGTGCCGTCAACAGGTGGCGCGGTGTGCGCACCTTGGTCAAACTGGCCAGTTGATGGAACACCGCATCGGCGTCGGCCGTCAGGTGGGCATCGGCGGTGAGCATGCCCAAATCGGTGTAAAGCCGCGCCGTGCCCGGGTTGTAGTTGCCAGTGGACAGGTGGGCATAGCGTCGCAGCACGGCCGGACCGCGTCGGGCTTGCTCGCGCCGGGTCACCAGCAGCAGCTTGGCGTGGGTCTTGAATCCCACGATGCCGTAGACCACCTGGGCGCCGACTGCCTCCAGCCGCTCGGCCCAGTTGATGTTGGCTTCTTCGTCGAAGCGCGCCTTGAGCTCGACCACCACGCACACGTCCTTGCCGCGGCGGGCGGCTTCGATCAGCAACTCCATCAGTACCGACTGGCTGCCCGTGCGGTAGATCGTCTGCTTGATGGCCAGCACATCGGGATCGTGCACCGCCTCACGCAAGAATTCCACCACCACGTCGAAGCTCTGGAATGGGTGGTGCAGCAGCAGGTCACCCTGGCGCAGGCGCGCCAGGATGGATGTGCCACGCGGCAACTCGGCCTCGGGCCAGCTGGGCACCAGCGGCGCAAAACGCAGTGCTGGCGCGTCGGCCTGGTCGATCAGCTGGTTCAAGCGCACCAGGTTGACGGGGCCATTGACCCGATACAGCGCCGCCGGTGGCAGGTCAAATTGGTCCAGCAGCAGGCGCCACAACGGTTCGGGGCAACTGGCCACCACCTCGAGCCGGATGGCTTCGCCGAAGTGACGGGTGGTCAGGCCCGAACGCAGGGCCTGGCGAAGATTGACGACATCGTCCTCGTCCACCGCCAACTCGGAATCCCGAGTCACCCGAAACTGGGAAAACGACTCGACCGGCCGCCCGCCAAACAAGGCCTGCAGGTGGGCGCGGATCACGCTGGTGAGCAACACGAAGGCCTGGATGCCCGTTGCGCACACGGCCGCCGGCAGCCGGATCACCCGCGGCAGCGCGCGGGGCACCTTGACGATGGCTATCGAGTTTTGCCGGCCAAAGGCATCCTGCCCACCCAGTTGCACGATGAAGTTGAGCGACTTGTTGGCCACCATCGGAAACGGGTGTGCGGGGTCCAGGCCCACGGGCAGCAGCAGGGGCTGCACCTCGCGCTCAAAAAACGTGGCCACCCAGGCCCGCTGCGCAGGCGTGCGTTCGGCATGGTTGATGATGACGATGCCCTGATGCTGCAACGCGGGCATCACTTCATCATTGAAGACGGTGTATTTCTCGTCGATCAGCGCATGGGCCTCGGCAGCCACTTGGCGCAGGTCATCTCGGCGCGGGTCGCCGTCACCCTCTTCCACGGCCTCGCGCATCGCGTCGATGGCACCAGCGAAGCGCACCTCGAAGAACTCGTCCATATTGGACGAGACGATCGTGATGTAGCGCAGGCGCTCCAGCAGCGGCACGTCGGCACGCTGTGCCTGTGCCAGCACCCGGCGGTTGAATTCCAGGATGGCGCGCTCGCGGTTGAGCAACGCCGGAAGTTTGCCCGTCTGGGGTTTCTCTGCCGTCATGGGCGGCAGTCTATGAAGCTTTGACGACAGTCGCGTGACAGATCGGGCGACTGTGTGACAGCCTAGCGGCGGCCGCGGCGCGGCGGCTCTGGCGGTGGATGCCCGCCGGGCGGCGCCGAAAACAGCTTGGCGGCACGGCCCTTCAGCTCCAGCAACTCGCTGGGCGTGATCGAGTATTTGCGGCCCACCACGTCCACTTCGATTCGAAACTCGACCTCCTTGCTGCCGTTGGACAAGGTGCCGCAGGTGAAGTCGTAGTCTTCGCTCTCGGCCGGAAAGCCCCCGGCATCGGTGTCGAAGTCGACATACTTCACGTCACGGATCTCGCCGCTGGCCAAGTCGAGCAGGCCGGTGGATTCGATCACCTCGTCGCTCAGTTCATCGTGGATGGTGATCGGCAGTTTCAGGTCCATCGTGCGTTGCTCGCGCCGCCGAGGCGGACAAGAGAAATAGGGGAAAAGGGCCGGGATGATGCCACACCGGCTCGGCGGGGAAATCAGGCCTGGGTCGAGACGAACACACCGGTGGACTGCAGCAACAAGGCGGTGATGAGCCGTGCATGCACTGCGTGCAACGACCCTTGGGGTCGGCTGTCGACCACCTCAGCCACCAGTTCCAGCGCGCGGTCGATCAGGCGAAATCGCTGGCCGCCGGACAAAGGCGAGGGTGCGTAGAGACTCAGCCCCGAAAGCGACAGATCGCGCCAGCGCACCGGTACCGGGTTGGAAGGCCAGCCCAGGTGCATCATCGCCACATGGCTCTGGTCACGCCGCACGGCCCCACGGCGGCCCAGCAACTCATTGGCTGCAGGGCCCGGACCGGGCAGGGCCGCCAGCGGACTCTGGCAAGCCGAACAACGGCTGTCGGGCCGGTGCCTCAGTTGCACCGGTTGGTAGCACAGGGGGCAACGCAGATGTGCGTAATGATCACCGCCCCTGGTTTCGGCGGATGGGCCGTCCGCCACTGGTGTCTCCAGGGCGCGTGCAGGCAGAGCCAGCCGCGCTGCCTCGGCCCAGGCCCCACGTGCCTGGGCTGGGGCCAGGGCAACTGCCGAGGCAACCGTGAGCAATGGCGGGTGCAGGGGTTTGGTCATGGGCAAAGGGCAGGCGTGGCCCACCATCGCGAAGCGGGAGCGCCGTGGATCGAATATCGACCGGCATCGGGCCAACTTGAGCCACGGCACATGAGGGTCCACCCGAGTTGGGTCGCCCTGGAAGCGGCCCTTTGGCAACGACGCATGTGCACCAGGCAAGGATGCCCTCTAGACTGCCGCACACGGCGCTCGCAAGGGCGCCATTCCCAAGAACCATCCTCGGAGACACCCTCGCCATGACCCACCCTCGCCCGCTTGTCAGCCCGACCCTGCGCCGCGTGGCCGCTGCCGCTGCCACCACTTTGCTGGCTTTGGCCAGCGCACCCGGGATTGCCCAGGCACCTGAAAAGATCTCGGACGGCATCGTCAAGATCGGCATGCTGACCGACATGACAGGCGTCTACACCGACATCGTCGGCCCGGGCGCGGTGATTGCCGCCAAGATGGCGATCGCCGATTTTGGCGGCAAGGTGCTTGGCAAGCCCATCGAGTTGGTGGTGGCCGACACGCAGAACAAGGCCGACATCACGGCCGCCAAGGCGCGCGAATGGTTCGACACCCAGAAAGTGGACATGCTGGGTGATGTGGCCGCCACCGCGCCTGCATTGGCGGCCCTGCAGGTGGCCAAGCAGAAGAACAAGATCGTCCTCTTTCCCAGCGCCGCGAGCAGCCGGTTGAGCAACGAGGACTGTTCGGCTGTCAGCGTGCACTGGACCTACGACACCTATGCATTGGCCGCAGGCACCGGGCGGGGTGTCGTCAAGAGTGGGGGCGACAGCTGGTTCTTCCTGACGGCCGACTACGCCTTCGGCACCAACCTGGAAAAGGACACCACCGAGGTGATCAAGGCCGAGGGGGGCAAGGTGATCGGGTCGGTGCGCCACCCGCTCAATGCGTCGGACTTCTCGTCCTTCCTGCTGCAGGCGCAGGCGTCCAAGGCCAAGATCATCGGCCTGGCCAATGCGGGCGGCGACATGATCAACAGCATCAAGGCCGCCAACGAGTTTGGCCTCACCAAGAACCAGAAACTGGCAGCGCTGCTGGTCTTCATCAACGACATCCACTCGATCGGCCTGCCGGTGGCCCAAGGCATGTTGCTGACAGAAGCTTTCTATTGGGACATGAACGATGAAACGCGCAAGTGGAGCCGCCGATTCTTCGAGCAACACAAGCGCATGCCCAACATGGCCCAGGCCGGCGTGTATTCGGGCATCAACCATTACTTGAAGGCCGTGCAGGCCACCGGCACCGACGATACCGCCACGGTGATGGCCAAGATGAAGGCCACGCCGGTGAACGACTTCATGACCAAGAACGGCAAGATCCGCGAAGATGGCCGCCTGATCCGCGACATGTACGTATTCGAGGTGAAGAAGCCCGGCGAGTCGAACTACCCCTGGGACTACTACAAGCTCAAGGCCACGATCCCGGCTGACCAGGCCTTCATTCCGCTGGCCAAGAGCGTTTGCCCGCTGGTCAAAAAGGGTTGAGGCACTTCAGCGCGTGAGGCGCACGCACTCTGCATGGTTGGGGGCGTGCGTTTTGCGGCGCTCGAACACACGCCAAGCGGGATCGGGTCGCGTTTAACCCTGGGGACCGGGCCACTGCGGGCAGCTTGGCGTCAGCAAACCTGGCGATGTCAAAACATTGCCGGCCCGCAGTCGCTGCCATCTGAGCGGGCCGCACCGGCGCAGGGTGGGCGACCGATGCGTGGCATCAAAGGCATCCGTGCATTGATCACGTTCTGGTCCGCTTCTGCCAGATGCACCCCCCGAAATGGGTGGCCGAACCCCCTGCTTGCGGGTCCTTTGCGTCTTGAGACCGCCATGCGTGAGGCCGATACTTCTCAACATGGAAAATTTTTCGACACCTCGCCAACCCCTGGTGCCTCGGTTGGCCAACCTGGCTACCCTGGCGGTGGTGCTCTCGGCAACACTGTGGTCGAACGCACAGCGCCCAGCCACTGTGCCCACCGAGGCCAAGTTGACTGTGCCTGCAGCGGCACAGCAGCAGCCTGCAGCAACGCAGCAGCCTTCCGGCGTACCGCCGCAAGGCGCCACGCTGGTGAATTGGCCCGCCCACACCACCGCCGTTGCGCGCGAGGGCTTGCAAGCCGTGGGCTATGGCCCTGCAACCCGCCGCTGAGTACCTCGCGCGCGTTGTTTTACTTAAGCTAGCACGATTCGGGCCAACCGGGCTCGATCAAAGTGCGCACTGCACCGGCTTGGCCTGCAACAATTCTTGCAGCACCTCGGGTGCCAAACCCAGCAGATAGCCTCGCCGCCCCCCATTGATGAGCAGGGTGGGCAGCGCCAGCACACTGACTTCGACATAGACCGGCATGGCCTTGCGCGTGCCGAAGGGTGATGTGCCACCGACCAGGTACCCACTGTGGCGCTTGGCCACCTCGGGCTTGCAAGGTTCCACGCTCTTGGCGCCGATGGCACGGGCCAGATTCTTGGTGCTGACCTGCTTGTCACCATGCATCAGCACGATCAGCGGATGGGCACGCTCATCCTGCATCACCAAGGTCTTGACCACGCTGTGCTCAGGCCAGCCCAGCTGGCGGGCAGATTCGGCGGTGCCGCCATGGTCGACGTAGTCGTAAACATGCTCCGTGAACTGGACACCCGCGCCGCGCAGCATCTGCGTGGCCGGTGTTTCGCTGACATGCACCTGTTTCCTGGCCATGCGCAGACCTCACTGCGCCGGATCGCGGATCTCCCAACGGATCTGGTCGATCGCCGCCAGAACCTCTGGCGAAAGCTGCGTGCCCCAGGCGTCCAGGTCCTCGTCGAGCTGGGCCAGGTTGGTGACGCCGATGATGGTGCTGGCCACCCGCCAACTGGTGTAGCAAAAGGCCAGCGCCAGTTGAGTTGGCGTCAGCCCGTGTTCCCGGGCCAGCGCGCTGTAGCGGCGCGCGGCGGCCAAGGTTTCGGGCCGCGCCCAGCGCTGCTTGCGCATGCTGTCGAACTGGGCGATCCGGCCCAGTCCGGGTTGGCTGGCATCAAATCCGGGCCCGTCGTACTTGCCCGTCAGCGTGCCGAAGCCCAGCGGGCTGTAAGCCAGCAGACCGACCCCGGTGCGAAGCAAGGATTCGTCCAGGCCGTTGTCGACCACCCGGTTGACCAAGGCATACGGGTTCTGTACCGAAACCACCCGGGGCAGACCGTGCTGGTCGGCCAGGCGCACAAACTCGCCCAGACCCCAGGGCGTCTCGTTCGACAGGCCGATGTAGCGCACCTTGCCCGCCTTCACCAGGCCAGCCAGGGCTTCGAGCTGCGCATGGATGGACGTGAATTCGCGGTCGTTCGCGGGGTTGAGGTACAGCGCACCGAAGGCCGGCGCGTTTCGGTTGGGCCAGTGGATCTGGTACAGGTCGATGGTGTCGGTCTGCAAACGCCGCAAGCTGTCATTGCAGGCCTGTTCGAAGTGTTCGGGCAGCAGGTTGTCGGCGCCGTTGCGCACCCAAGGCATGCCGCGCGACGGACCGGCCACCTTGGTGGCCAGCACGATGCGCTGACGCATGCCGGGGCGCTTGGCAAGCCAGCGGCCGATGATGGTCTCCGTCGCGCCGTAGGTCTCAGCACGCGCGGGCACGGCATACATCTCGGCGGTGTCGATGAAGTTCACACCGCGCGCCACCGCATGGTCGAGCAAGGCATGCGAGGTGGTTTCATCCACCTGCTGGCCGAAGGTCATGGTCCCCAGGCAGATGCGGCTGACGTGCAGGTCGCTGTGGGCAAGGCGGGTTTGGTTTATCACGGTAGTGGTCATGCGGGCAGGCCGATGAAGTGGCAGGGATGCTGCGCAGTGTGCCGCAGCCGGACGACTTGCCAGCCGGCCGCGCTCATCACTGCAGTCGGACGGTCAGCTGCCGAGGGCGATGGGCGCTTCGGGATGGGCGCACCATTCGCTCCAGGATCCGGCGTAGAGGCCGGCACCACCCAGGCCGGCCGCTTCCAGCGCCAGCAGGTTGTGGCAGGCCGTCACGCCTGAGCCGCATTGCGCCACCAGGTCAGAAGGATCGCGTTCACCCAACAGGGCCAACCACTCGGCCCGCAGTTGATCAACGGGCTTGAAGTGCCCCTCCGATCCCAGGTTGTCGCGAAAGAACCGATTGCCCGCGCCCGGGATATGGCCGCCCACCGGATCGAGGGTTTCGTTCTCGCCACGAAATCGATCGGGTGCGCGCGCGTCGATGATCAGGCGCCGGCCTTTGCCCAGGCCGGCCAGTACCGCGTCGAAGCTCAGGTTCGTGGCCAGCGCGGCCCTCAAGGTGCAGTGTCCCATCGGGCGCGCCGGCACAGGCCCACCTGCGAGTGCACCACCCGCAGCGTCCCAGGCGGCCAGGCCACCATCGAGCACCTGCACTTCGGCATGGCCGATCCAGCGCAACATCCACCACAGCCGCGCGGCATACATCCCGCCTGCGGTGTCGTAGGCCACCACGTGCAGGCCATCGCGGCAACCGTGCCGGGCCATGCGTTCAGCGAACTCGGCTGGCTCGGGCAAGGGATGGCGCCCGTTGCGCCCATTCTTGGGCGCAGAAAGGTCGCGATCGAGGTGCAGGTAGAGCGCACCAGGCAGGTGCTTCTCGGCATGGGCGGCCTCACAGCGTGCCGTGTCGGTCAGGTCAAAGCTGCAATCGATCACCAACAAGGGCGCGCCGCTGGCCATCAGGGCGCGCAGTGCCGGTGCGGTGATGAGGGGGTGGGGCAATTCGAAACCTCCGATGGCTGGAACGAAAACGGCAGACACAGCCACGCTGCCGGCCGATGCCAGCTTACGGCCTGCGGATGCTGGCCCCGGCGGTTGAAAACCCGCAGCGGTGATCGAGGTTTCCCCTCAAAAAACTCAAGTTCGACCTGCTCGACCCGATATCCCTGGGACTTGACCACACCACGGCCCCTTTGAGTTGGCCCGTTTCACTCCGGAGTTGCACATGCAGTTTTCGCCGCTTTCGAACGTCAAACAGCGCGTCCAGGTGGGTACCCCCCTGCCCTTCAACGTGCGCAACAGCGACCACACGTTGTTGTTGGCACGTGGCCACGTCGTGCAGACCGTTGCACAGATGGACGCCTTGTTCGAACGGGGCGCGCTGGTCGATCTGGCCGAATTGCAGACGCCTGCCGACCGCGTGCGGCTGGCCAAACCGGCCGAACTGCCTGGCCTGTGGACCGATTGCCTGAACAAGCTGGGCGACACCCTGCGCAACAGCGACGATGCCCAATTTCTGGGCGCTCTGGAAAGCAATACCGCGCCTGTGCTGGCCCTGGTGGAGCGCGACAAGGACCTGGCCATATTCCAGGTACTGCGCCAGGAGGGTGGCGAATTGGTGCAGTACGGTGTCAACCACTCGACGCACGCGGCCATCACCGGCTATCTGGTGGCGCAACGCCTGGGCTGGGCTGACGGCGATGCCCAGCGCGTCTTCAAGGCCGCGTTGACGATGAACATCTCGATGCTGGAACTGCAGGGCCAGCTGGCCACACAGAACACGCCACCCACGCCAGAGCAGCGGGACGCCATCCACGCCCACCCCGAGTTCAGCCGCACCATGCTGGAACTCGCCGGCGTAACGGATCACGACTGGCTCACTGCCGTGGCCCAGCACCATGAGAACACCGACGGCACCGGCTACCCCACCGGCACGCGTGAACCCAGCGACATTGCCATGCTGGTGCGCCGTGCCGACATCTACACGGCCAAGCTCAGCCCCCGTGTCGGGCGCGATGCCATTGCCGCAGACAAGGCCGGCCGCATGATGTTCATGCAGGAGCCGGGGCACCCGATGATCTCGGCCCTGGTCAAGGAGTTCGGCGTCTACCCGCCCGGCTGCTTTGTGCGCCTGATGTCGGGCGAGACCGGGCTGGTGGTCAAGCGCGGCACCACGGTGATGTCGCCGTTGGTCGCGGTGCTCACCTCACCCACCGGCGCCCCACTGGCCGAACCCCTGCGGCGCGACACCAGCAACAAGGCCTATGCCGTGCACTCGGTGCTGGGTGGCCACGCCAGGCAGATGAAGGTGTCGCCCGATAAATTGCTGGCCGTGCTGCTGGACTGAGTGTTCAGCCGGCGTCGCCCGGGGCAAAGGCCGCCAGGGCGTCACCGGTCACGCGGCAGATGCGCCAGTCGGGCATCACCGTGGCGCCCATCTTTTGATAGAAGCCAATGGCCCGCTGGTTCCAGTCCAGCACGCTCCATTCGAAGCGCCCGCAGCCACGCGACACCGCAAGGGCTGCCAGGTGCTGCAACAAGG
>JANOAQ010000692.1:0-1967 GCA_031411195.1 Burkholderiaceae bacterium
GATTTCTGCCATCACGCCAGCAGCCGGTGCCGGCACTTCCAGCACCACTTTGTCGGTCTCGACCTCGATGATGATTTCATCAATGGCCACGGCCTCACCGGGCTTTTTCTTCCAGGTCAGCAGGGTGGCCTCGGCCACGGATTCAGACAGCTGCGGGACTTTGACTTCTACGATTGCCATGTTGTGATTCTCAAAATGTGATGCGGACCCCAAGTGGACGCCGCGGATCCGGCTCAGCCGGTCCGCTGGCGTCGCCCCCTTGAGGGGGAGCGCCGAAGGCGCTTCGGGGGTGGGCCCTACTTCGTGAGGATGAAGCCCTTGAGCTTGGCGTAGGCCTGGTCGAGCAGGGCCTTCTGCTGCTCCTGGTGCAGGTGGGCATAACCCACTGCCGGTGAAGCGCTGGCCGGACGGCCGGCGTAGCCGAGCTTCTGGCCCTCTTGCATGTTCTCGTGGATGTAGTGCTGCACGAAGAACCAGGCACCCTGGTTTTGCGGTTCGTCCTGGCACCACACCAGCTCGGTGGCGTTGGCATAACGCTTGACCTCGGCGGCAAACGCCTTGTGCGGGAAAGGATAGAGCTGCTCGACGCGGATGATGGCCACGTCGCCGGACTTCTTCTCTTCGCGCTTCTTGACCAGGTCGTAGTACACCTTGCCCGAGCAGGCAATGATGCGCTTGACCTTGTCGGCGGCGATGTCCGCGTTCTGCTCGGGGATCACCGTCTGGAAACCGCCCTTGGTGAACTCGCCCAAGGGCGAGGTGGCGTCCTTGTTCCGCAGCAGCGACTTGGGCGTCATGATGACCAGCGGCTTGCGGAACTGGCGCACGATCTGCCGGCGCAACACATGGAAGATCTGGCTGGCCGAGGTCGGCTGCACGATCTGCATGTTGTTGTCGGCGGCCAGTTGCATGAAGCGCTCGAGGCGGGCCGAGCTGTGCTCGGGGCCCTGGCCTTCGTAGCCGTGCGGCAGCATCAGCGTCAGGCCATTGGCGCGGCCCCACTTCACTTCGCCCGAAGCGATGAACTGGTCGATCACGACCTGCGCTCCGTTGACGAAGTCGCCGAACTGAGCCTCCCAGACCACCAGTGAGTTGGGCTCGGAGCCGGCGTAGCCATACTCGAAAGCCAGCACCGCTTCTTCGGACAGGATGGAGTCGATGACGACGAACGGGGCCTGGTTCTCGGCCACGTGTTCGAGCGGCACATAGGTGCCTTCGTCCCACTTCTCGCGCTTCTGGTCGTGGATGACGGCATGGCGGTGGGTGAAGGTGCCCCGGCCGCTGTCCTCGCCCGACAGGCGCACCGAATAACCGCTGGCCACCAGCGAGGCAAAGGCCATGGTTTCGCCCATGCCCCAGTCGACATTGGTATCGCCCCGGCCCATGGCGGCGCGGTCGTCGTAGACCTTCTTGACCAAGGGGTGCAGGCTCAGGCTCGCCGGGAAGGTGGTCAGTCGTTCGGACAAACGTTTCCATTCAGCCAGCGGGATGGCGGTGTCGGCCGCATCGGTCCACTTGCGGCCGATGAAGGGCGACCAGTCGACCGCGTGCTTGCTCTTGAAGTTGCTGATCACCGGATCAACGGTGTGGCGACCTTCGTCCATGGCGGCGCGGAAGGCCTTGACCATGTCGTCGCCCAGCGTCTCGCCCAGGCCTTGCGCGCTGAGCTTGTCCGCATAGAGCTTGCGCGTGCCCGGGTGCGTGCCGATCTTCTTGTACATCAGCGGCTGGGTCAGCGCCGGCGTGTCCTGCTCGTTGTGGCCCAGTTTGCGAAAGCAGATGATGTCCACGACCACGTCCTTGCGGAAGGTCATGCGGAAATCCAGCGCCAGCTGGGTTGCCAGCACCACGGCTTCGGGGTCGTCGCCGTTGACGTGCAGCACCGGCGCCTCGACCATCTTGACGATGTCGGTGCAGTACAAGGTCGAGCGCAGGTCGCGCGGATCGCTGGTGGTGAAACCGATCTG
>JANOAQ010000693.1:0-3399 GCA_031411195.1 Burkholderiaceae bacterium
CACGCCCAGTGCATCGCACATGAGGGTGTAGATGGCCGGGTCGGGCTTGCGCAGGCCCACCTTCGAGCTTTCGACCACGTGGTGAAAGAGCTGCAGCACCGCAGCGCGGCCGCTGGGCTCGAAGCCGTCGGCCTCGGGACCGGCCACGTTGTTGGTGATCAGGCCTATCTTCAGCCGCGTGCGCAGGTGGCGCAGCGCTTGCACCATCGTCGGGCGGATTTCGCCACCGAGCAGGGCCACCACATCACGGCCCGGCACGCGGTGGCCCAGGGCGGCCGATTCATCGGCAAAAGCACCGTCGAAGGCAGCCAGGTCGATGGCGTTGCGCTCGAACTGGGCCCAGGCGTTGTGCATCGGGTTGCGCGCGTTCACGCCGCGCAGGAAGTCGGCCGGCAGGCCGTGGGCGTGTTCGTAGGCGCGAAAGGCATCGAAGGGCGAGGACGAGATGACGCCGCCGAAATCCCAGAGTACGGCGTGGATGGGTGGGGTGGTCAAAGTGAAGGCTCCCGGGGGTGGATGAAGGTGCGATCAGCCCTGCGCCAGCGCGCGGCGAACCATCAAACGGGCCACCATGCGCGAGGCCATGTTGCTGCTGAACAGCAGCGCAAACCACTGGGTGGGCGGGTGCACGAACAGCGCCGTGCCGCTGATGCCCGACCAGGTCAGCTCACCCGCCTTGCAGGGCATGGCGCCCAGGCCCCAGCCGTGGCGCACCGCCAGGCCCAGGCCGAAGCCGAAACCCGGGCCGGTGTAGCCGGCCGGGCCGTCGGCGCTGGCGGGCAACTGGTCGCGCGACAGCTCGGCAAACAGGCGCTCGCTGATCAGGCGCTGGCCGCCGGCCGCGCCGCCCAACATGCCGCCATTGGCAAGCAGCCGGGCAAAGGCCGCGTAGTCGTCCAGCGTGCTGAGCAGGCCACCACCGCCGCTGTCCATCCACGGGGCGCCGGGCTCGCGCCGGCCGATGGCGGGGATGGCGGCGTGCCAGGGGGCGTCTTCGGCAAAGGCGGTGGGCAGGGTGGCCGCTTCGCCCGGCGCCAGCTCGAAGCCGGTGCGGGCCATGCCCAGGGGGGTGAAGAGGCGCCGCTGCAGGGCCTGGGCCAGCGGCACACCGTCGATGGCCTCGATGATGCAGCCCAGCACGTCGGTGGAGTAACCGTAGCGGAACACCGTGCCCGGCTCGGCCACCAGTGGCAACTTCGCCAGCGCAGTTTGAAAGGCCGCCGCGTCCATCCCGCCCAGCGCGGCATTGAAGCCGGCATTGGCCACGGTGTTGCGCAGCGCCGCATCGCCGATCTCGTTGGGGTAGGCCAGGCCCGAGGTGTGGCGCATCAAATCGCGCACGGTGGGTGGATTCTTGGGCCGGCTGCCATCGGCCAGGCGCAAATCGGCCAGGGCCGGCAGGGTGTGGCCGATGGGTGAATCGAGATCGAGCGTGCCTTCGTCCACCAGCATCAGCGCGGCCAGCGTGACCACCGGCTTGGTGAGCGAGGCGATGCGAAAGCGCAGGCCGTCGTGCATCGGCACGTTGCCGTCGGGCCGCGCTGGCCCGTGGACATGGCCCAGGGCATGCCGTGCCAGCACCTGGCCGGCCTTTTCCACATGCACCAGCACGCCCGGGCAATGGCGCGCGGCGATCTGGTGGTTCAAAACATCGAGCAAGGGGGTGGTGGTCATCGGGTTCTCCGGTGGGCTCAGCGCAGGGTGCGGAAGAATTTGCGCACCTCGTCGATGAAGAGCGCGGGTTGTTCAAAGGCGGCAAAGTGCCCGCCTCGGGGCATCTCCGACCAATGCTGGATGTTGGGAAACTGTGCAGTCATCCAGCGCCGCACCGGGGTGATGATCTCCTTGGGGAACACCGCCACGCCGGTGGGCACGGTGACGGGCCGCTGGGTGCGCCGCTTGGGCGAAAAGCTTTCCCAATACAGCCGGGCCGACGAGGCGGCGCTGGCCGTCACCCAATAGAGCATCACGTTGTCGAGCAGCTCGTCGCGGCTGAAGATGTTTTCGGGGTGGCCGTCGCAATCGGTCCAGGCCCAGAACTTTTCAAGAATCCACGCGGCCTGGCCGGCGGGCGAATCGGTCAGCCCGTAGCCCAGCGTCTGCGGGCGGGTGGCTTGCTGCTTGCTGTAGCCGGCATCCCAGTCAGCGTAGTGCTTCATGCCGGCCAGGGCGTGGGCTTCTTCGGGCGGCGGTTCACCGTCGCTGGGCGTGGGCCGGCTGCCCATGGCCAGGGTGATGTGGATGCCCAGGCAGTGCGCCGCATCCAGCCCCCCGATGGCGGTGGTGACGGCCGAACCCCAATCGCCCCCTTGCGCGGCATAACGCGCATAACCCAGCCGCGCCATCAACGTGGCCCAGGCGGTGGCGATGCGGTCGACGCCCCAGCCGGTGCCGGTGGGTTTGCCCGAAAAGCCGAAGCCCGGCAGTGAGGGGCACACCACATGGAAGGCGTCTTCAGCCCGGCCGCCGTGGGCGGTGGGGTTGCTCAGCGGCTCGATCACCTTGTGGAACTCGACCACCGAGCCCGGCCAGCCGTGGGTGATGAGCAGCGGCATCGCATCGGCATGCGGCGAGCGCACGTGGATGAAGTGCACGTCCAGCCCGTCGATGGCGGTGGTGAACTGGGCAAAGCGGTTCAGTGCGGCTTCACGTGCACGCCAGTCGTAGCCCTCGGCCCAGTGCTGGCACATCGCCTCCGTCCAGGCCAGGGGGATGCCCTGGCTCCAGTCGGCCACCAGCTCGGCCTCGGGCCAGCGGGTGTGGCGCAGACGCTGGCGCAGGTCGGCCAGCACGGCGTCGTCCACATGGATGGTGAAGGGGCGGATGTCGTCGCTCATGCGGTGGCCTTGTCCTGGCGGCAGCGGAATACCGAGCATAGGCGGACGGCGCAGCCCGAGGCATCACCAAGGTGCCACCTCACCGAGGTGCCACATCACCAAGTTGCCACATCACCAAGGTGCCACATCACCAAGGTGCCACCCCAGCCCCGGCCGGCGCCACCACCCATTGCAGATCTGCAGCGTGGCATGGGGGATAACGCCAGGGTCGGCGACGCAGGCAGGGCCTATGGTCAAGCCATCCTCACCGGGCAGGAGTGTGCGCATGTACCACGACCTCATCATCCACGGCGGCCGCCTGGCCGATGGCACCGGTGCGCCGCTGCGCGAGGCCGACATCGCCGTGCGCGATGGCCTGATCACCCACATCGCCGCGCCCGGCACGCTGGCCGGCACCGCGTGCGAAACCATGGATGCCTCAGGCCTGCTGGTGACGCCTGGCTTCGTCGACATCCACACCCACTACGACGGCCAGGCCGTGTGGGACGAGCGGCTGCAGCCGTCCAGCTGGCACGGCGTGACCACCGCGGTGATGGGCAACTGCGGCGTGGGCTTTGCCCCC
>JANOAQ010000694.1:0-9444 GCA_031411195.1 Burkholderiaceae bacterium
CTGCCGCCAGCCACCACCACGCGTTGCGGGTCGAGATCGGGCTGGGTGGCGATCCAGTCGAGCAGGGCGCCGATGTCCTTGACCGAGTCTTCGCGCAGGCGGCCGTTGTCCAGCGCCAGGAAGGTCTTGCCGTAGCCCGACGAGCCGCGCACATTGGGCCGCAACACGGCCACTCCCAACTCTTGCGTGTAGTAGGTGCTGCGCCCGCCGAAGCCCACTTTGGCCTGGGCTTCGGGGCCGCCGTGGATGTCGATGAGCACCGGCCTGCGGCCGGTGAAGCGCGCATCGGGCCGGCTCAGCAGGCCCGAGATGCTGCGGCCGTCGAAGCTGGTCCACCGCACGATGGTCTGTTCGCTGAACCGGCGGGAGTCCAGGGTGGGGGCCAGGCGGGCGCGGGTCCAGGGCTGCACCTGGGCAGTGGCCAGGTCCAGGCTGTAGAGCTGGCTGGGTCCCTGGGCATTGGCCACGCTGAACGCCAGTTCACTGCCCTGGGCACGAAACGACAAGGCACCCACGCTGCCGACGGGCAGGGTGGGCAGCGCTCGCTCGAGTCCGGTGCCGGCGTTCATCAGGCGCAGTTCGTTGCGGCCGTCCACGTTCACGCGAAGGGCCAGGGTCTGGCCGTCCGGGCTGGGCTCGACTTGTTCAACATCCCAGGGCAGGTGCCGGGTCAGGCGTTGCTGCGCACCGGTGGCCAGGTTCATGGCCACCAACTCGCGAAATTCGCCGGCCTGGTCGCTCAGCAGGTAAAGCGTGCCGCCATCGGCGCTGAAGTGGGCCGGGTACAGGCTGGCCGGCGGTGCGGCCGCCCCAGGCGCGGGCAAGAGCTGGCGGCGCTGGCCACTGGCCCGGTCCATCAGCCACACCTGTGATTCATTGGCCGAGAGGTAGCGCAGCAGGGCCAGTTGCGTGTCATCGGCCGACACGGCCGTGGCGCTCCAGCCGCCGCCGGGCAGAACGGCGAGGGTGCGGCCTTCGCCCGGCTTGGCCGGGTCCAGCAGCCACAGCCGGGTGCTGACCTCGCTGCGTGTGCCGCCCTGGGCCGTGCGGTCCAGGGGCAGCGATGTCACCAGTGCCAGGCTGCTGTGGTGCAGCCAGCCGTTCAGCGCATGGCGCTGGCTGGGGTCGGTCAGCAGCACCTGGGCCCGTGAGGGCGGGTCCATGCGGTAGAGCTGGTAGGCCTCGTCGCCGCCGTTGCCCCGTGCCAGCACGATGCTGCGGCCCTGGCGGGGCTCGTACCAGGCGTTGCCCAGTGGCTCGGTGCTGTCGGTCAGCGCTTGCAGGGGGCCCTGCGGCGTGGCCAGTGCAAACAGCTGGTTGGTATTGCCGCCGGCCGGACGGTGGGTGACCAGCATCGCGCGCTGGGCGGGATGCCAGTCCAAGAAGCCATGGCCAGCCGACTCGGTGTACCGGGCCACCGCATCGGCCACGCTGCGCGGTACCGGGGGTACCCCGGTCAGCTGCAAGGCCGGCGGTGGAACAAGCGCAACGGGGGTCGGCTCACCGGGCGTTGTGCTGCAGGCGGCCAGCAGGCCGGTCAAGGCCAGCGCCAGCCAGCGGCGGCGGGCCGGGGCAGCAAAGTGCGCGAAGGTGCAGGCAAGGGGCGGGCGCATGGTGGAATGGATTGCAGGCATGGGCCAGGATTCTCGACGGTGCCTGGGGGCCGGGCAAGACGGCGCAAAATCCGGCCCTTTGCAAAACAGGGCGTGCTGCCCGCAGCCGGGGAGCCGCATGGCCAGGGATGGTGATTCGATCGAAGACAGCAACCGCAGCGGCAACGCCAGCGTGCACGAGGTGTCCGACCCGGCGCGCCGGCAGTGGCTGCAAGGCGGCCTGGGTGCGGTGATGGCAGCGGCGTTTGCGCCACTGGCGGCCAGCCTGTCGGGCTGCGCTTCGGCCACGGGTGCGGCGCCCAAGCTGGGCTTCAAGCCCATCGCCACCTCCACGGCCGATGCCGTGCTGGTGCCCGAAGGCTATCTGGCCCGGGCCATTGCCCCCTGGGGCGACCCGGTGGGCATCGCCGGCGCCATGCCGGCCTTCAAGGCCGACGCCAGCAACAGCGCGGCCGACCAGGCGCTGCAGCTGGGCATGCACCACGACGGCATCCACTTCTACCCGCTGGGTGAAGGTGCCGAGCGCAGCCGGCGCGGCCTGCTGGCGATCAACCACGAGTACACCGACGACGGCCTGCTGCACAGCGACGGCATGGCCAACTGGAATGCCGAGAAGGTGCGCAAGGCGCAGGCGGCGCACGGCGTGGGCGTGGTCGAGGTGGCGCTCGATGCCGGGCAGTGGCAGGTGGTACGGCCCTCGCGCCATGCGCGGCGCTTCACGGCCAACTCGCCGTTCTCCATCGGCGGCCCGGCCGCCGGCCACCGCCTGATGCGCACGGCCGCCGACCCCGACGGCCGCACCGTGATGGGCACGATTGGCAACTGCGCCAGCGGCCAGACGCCCTGGGGCACATACCTGTCGGGCGAAGAAAACTGGTCGGGCTACTTCGATGGCCCCGACAAGAACGACGCCGACCAGCAGCGCTGGGGCCTGCGCAAGACCGGCTGGTACCGCTGGGGCGGGTTCGACGAGCGCTTTGATGCCAAGAAGCACCCCAACGAGTTCCACCGCTTCGGCTGGGTGGTCGAGATCGACCCGATGGACCCGGCCAGCACGCCCGTCAAGCGCACGGCCATCGGCCGCGCCGCGCACGAAGGCGCCTGGGTGGCGGTGACGCGTGACCAACGCGCGGTGGTGTATTCGGGCGAAGACGCGCGGTTCGAGTACATCTACAAATTCGTCAGCCGCGACCGCATCGCACCGGCCGGCAAGGGGCTGACCGCCGCGCAGGCCAACCGCGAGTTGCTCGACCACGGCACCCTGTACGTGGCCCGCTTCGAGGCCGATGGCACCGGCCGCTGGCTGCCGCTGCTGCACGGCCAGGGCCCGCTGACGGCTGGCAACGGCTTTGCCGACCAAGGCGAGGTGGTGATCAAGTCACGCCAGGCGAGCGACCTGCTGGGCGCCACCAAGATGGACCGGCCCGAGTGGCTGGCCGTCGACCCCAAGACGCGCGAGGTGTTCTGCACCCTCACCAACAACAGTGCGCGCGGGCAGCCCAACCAGCCCGGTGTGGATGCCGCCAACCCACGCGCCAACAACGTGATGGGCCAGATCATCCGCTGGACCGATGACGGCGACTTCGACGGCACCACGATGCGCTGGAACCACCTGGTGCTGGCCGGCGACCCGGCCAACGAGCGACCCGAGGCCCAAGGCAATGTGAAGGGCGACCTGTTTGCCTGCCCCGATGGCCTGTTCGTCGACGCACGCGGCGTGCTGTGGATCGACACCGACGTCGGCCCGTCGGCCATGAACAAGGGCGAGATGGTCCGCCTGGGCAACAACCAGATGCTGGCCTGCGACCCGGCCACCGGCGAGGTGCGGCGCTTTCTCACCGGCCCGGTGGGCTGCGAGATCACCGGCTGCACCCTCACGCCCGATGGCACCACGATGTTCGTCAACGTTCAGCACCCGGGCGAGACCCCCAGCGAGCGCAGCGACCCGGCCAACCCCAAGCGCTTCAGCAGCTGGCCCGAGGGTGCGGCCGGCGCGCGCCCACGCTCGGCCACGGTGGTGATCACCAAGCTCGACGGCGGGTTGATCGGCACCTGAGCCATGGCCCACCCCCTACGCGCTTCGCGCGCCCCCTCAAGGGGGCAACGCCAGCGGCCCGGCGGAGCCGGCTCCGCGGCGTTTGCTTGGTTTGGCCGGTTGTGCCTGGTCTGCAGCGCGCTTCGAGCCACTGAAATCTGACTGACGGCCATGAAGATCGACGACATCCGCCAGCGCCTGGTGGCGCTGGGTGCCAAGCCGGTGCATGTGCAACGGGTGCTGCGCCAGTGGACCCACGCCTTGCCCTTCGACCAGGGCCGCCGCCAGAGCGAGCACTGGCTGCCGTTGGCCGTGCGCGAAGCCCTGCCCGGCCTGACAGCCGAGCTGAGCGGCCTGGTGCGCCTGCTCAGCCAGCACCCGGGTGAGGATGGCTCGGCCCGGCTGCTGCTGGCCCTGGGCGATGGCCAGGCGGTGGAAGCCGTGCTGCTGGCGCCCGACCGCACGCCGGGCCTTTGCGTGTCCACCCAGGTGGGGTGCGCGGTGGGCTGCCAGTTCTGCATGACGGGCCAGTCGGGCCTGCTGCGCCAACTGGGCAGCGCCGAGATCGTGGCCCAGGTGGCGCTGGCTCGGGCCATGCGGCCGGTCAGGAAGGTGGTGTTCATGGGCATGGGCGAGCCGGCGCACAACCTGGACAACGTGATGGAGGCCATCGAACTGCTGGGCACCGTGGGCCAGATCGGTCACAAGAACCTGGTCTTCAGCACCGTGGGCGACGAACGCGCCTTCGAGGTGTTGACCAGCCTGCAGATCGGCCAGGTGCGCCCGGCGCTGGCGTTGTCGCTGCACACCAGCGATGCGGCGCTGCGCGAGCGCCTGCTGCCACGTGCGCCGCGCCTGTCGCCCGAGGACCTGGTGGCCCGAGCCGAGGCGTATGCCCGTGCCAGCGGCTACCCGGTGCAATACCAGTGGACGCTGCTCGAAGGCGTGAACGACAGCGCCGCCGAGATCGACGGCATTGTGCATCTGCTGGGCGGCAAGTTCGGCGTGCTCAACCTCATCCCCTACAACACGGTGGAAGGCCTGGACTTCAAGCGCCCGAGCTGGGCGCAGGCCGCCGACATGGCGCGCCAGTTGCACCGGCGCGGTGTGCTCACCAAGCTGCGCCACTCGGCCGGGCAGGATGTGGACGGTGGTTGTGGCCAACTGCGCGCACGCGCGGTGGATGGCGATGGCACCGTGCGGGTGGCGCCGCCCCGGCGCGGCAGCCGCGCGCCGGGCTTGCGCGTGGGCTTGGGCAGCACGGCCGATTGATCAGGCAGCGCGCAGGAAATCCAGCAGCAGGCGGTTGACCACCTCGGGCTGCTCTTGCTGCACCCAGTGGCCGGCACCATCGACCAGGTGCACGCCGCGCAGTTGGCTGCACACGCCGGCCTGCATGGCTTCGAAGCCGCCCGGCTTCTGGTAGGTGCCCCAGTCGGCGCGGCCGGCGATGTACAGCGCCGGCACCTCGATGCGCCGGCCGGCAAACAGTTGCAGCCCGGCCTGCCAGCGCTCGCCAATGCTGGCGCGGTACCAATTGAGCCCGCCCTGGAAGCCGGTTCGGGTGTACTCATCGCTGTACACCCGCAGGTCGGCATCGGGCAACCAGCGGTTGGCGGCGATCTGCGCCGGCGTGGGCATGTGCGGGGCCACCGTGTCGGCCATGCCGGCGTGCAGGTCCATCACGTAGTAGGTGGGCAGGCGGGCCAGTTCATCGGCCGTCCAGCCGCGCAGCGGCTCGGGCTGGTTGCCGGGCCAATCGGCGCTCTTGTGGTGGTAGTAGGCGCGCAGCAGGTCGTGCACGCCCTGCGGCGCCTGCAGCATCTCGGCATTGGCGCCGGGGGTGGCGTAGTGCCACTGGTAGTGCTTGCGCGGGCGGGGCAGGGCGGCCAGGGCGGCGTGCACGTCCACCGGCTGGGCGGCGGCAGGCCGGTCGGCGGTGTTGAAGGGCAATGCCGGCGGGCCGGAGAGTGGCAATGCCGGCGGGCCAGCAAAGGGCGCGCTCATCAGCACCACGCGCGCAAACACATCGGGCCGCAGCAGCGCGCACCACGCGGCCACCGGCGAGCCAAAGTCGTGGCCCACCACCGCGTGCACCTGGCGGTAGCCCAGCGCCATCACCAGGCCCAGGGCATCGCGCGCCAGGTTGAGCATGCCGAAGCTGCCCACGTCGCCGTCGTAGCGCCCATCCCAGCCGGTGGTGCGGCCGTAGCCGCGCTGGTCGGGCGCCATGGCGTGGTAGCCCGCGGCAGCCAGCGCCGGCAGCACATGGCGCCAGCTGAAGGCCAGCTCCGGGAAGCCGTGCAACAACAGCACCAGCGGCCGGCCGGGGGTCTCGAAGCCGGCTTCGAGCAGGTGCACTACCAGGCCGTTGATGCCGGGCACCGTGCGGCTGCGCACGCCAATAGGTAAGCGCGGCAAGGGCAGTTGCGGCCGGTCGGTGGTGGCGGTGTCGGTCATGCAGCGGTCTCCTGGGCGTCAGATTGTGGGGTGGAGCGGGCCTAGCATCCCGGGCTTCACCTTGCAGGAAGACCGCCATGCTGTTGACCGACGCCGAAGCCGCCCTGGTTGCCCAAGCCACCACGCTGGCCCGCGAGCACATCACGCCCCATGCCGCGCGCTGGGAGCACGAGCGCCGCATCGGCCACGAGGCGCTGGCCCGGGCGGTTGAACTGGGCCTGACGCGCCTGCAGGTGCCGGTCGATCAAGGCGGGCTGGGCGCCTCGTTCAGTTGCAAGGCCGCGCTGACCGAGGTGCTGGCGGCCGGCGACTTCGGCTTTGCCATGTCGTGGGTCAACACCGCCAACATCGCCGCCAAGCTGGCCAAGGACGCACCGCCCCACCTGGCCGCGCGCTACCTGCCCGACCTGATCGCCGCGCGCCGCCTGGGCTGCACCGCGTTGACCGAGCCGGGCGCCGGTTCTGACTTTGCCGCCATCACCACGCTGGCGACGAAGGTGGACGGCGGCTGGCGTATCCGTGGTGCCAAGGCCTGGATCACCAACGCCGCGCAAGCCGACGTGGTCGTGCTTTATGCGCAGACTCAAGCCGGCGCGGGTGGGCGCGGCATTGCCGGTTTTCTGGTTGACGGGCGGCGCGCCGGCTTCATGCGCGAGCCGGCCTTTGCCCTGGGCGGCCAGCACACCATCGGCACCGGCGGCTTCCGGCTCGACGACTACCTGGCCACCGACGACGAGATGCTGCACCCGCCCGGCCAGGCCTTCAAGGCGGCGCTGGTGTCGATCAACGGCGCGCGTACCTACATCGCGGCCATGTGCTGCGGCATGGTGGGCGAGGCGCTGCGGGTTGCGCGCGCCTACGGCCGCCAGCGCCAAAGCTTTGGCCAGCCCCTGGCCGAGCACCAGGGCTGGCGCTGGCGCCTGGCCGAGGCCGCCAGCGAGTTGGCCGCCTGCCGCGCCCTGGTGGCGCAGGCCGCCGCGCTGATCGACGCCGGCCAGGACGCCCAGCTCGTGGCCGCCCAGGCCAAGCTGATGGCCACCCGCATGGCCGACCGGCAACTGCCCGCCCTGGCGCAGGCCATGGGCGCCGAAGGCCTGCGCGAGCACCACCCGTTTGCGCGCCACCTGATGGGCGCCCGGGTGGCGGGCTTTGTCGATGGCTCGACCGAGATGCTGCTCGAACGCATCTGTGCGGCGCTGCCCGACTGAGGCCTGATTGAGGCCCGACCGAAACGCCGCCGAGACGCGGCCGGCGCTCTGACGGCGGGCGGGTGCCGCCGTCAGGGAGCCAGCGCCTGCACCACCCGCTGTGCAATCGCCAGGCTCGACGTGAGGCCGGGTGACTCGATGCCGAACAGGTTGACCAGACCGGGCACGCCGTGCAGTGCCGGGCCGTCGATGCGGAAATCGGCCGCCGGCTCGCCCGGCCCGCTGATCTTGGGGCGGATGCCGGCATAACCGGGCTGCAGCACGCCATCGGGCAGGCCGGGCCAGTAGCGGCGCACTTCGGCATAAAAGCCTTCGGCGCCAGCAGGGTCCACCGTGTAGTCGAGGGCGTCCACCCATTCGAAGCTGGGGCCGAAGCGTGCCTGGCCGCCCAGGTCGAGCGTCAGGTGCACGCCCAGGTGGCCGCTTTGCCCCGGCGCCGGGTACACCAGGCGTGAAAACGGCGCGCGGCCGGGCAAGGTGAAGTAGCAGCCCTTGGCCAGATGGTCTTGCGGGATGTGCTCTGCCGGCTGGCCGGCGATGGCCCGCGCCAGCGCCGGCGCCTGCAGGCTGGCACTGTTGACACCGTGCGGGCGCACAGCGTCATGGGTGAAACACCGCCCACGTCCAGCACGATGCCGCCGTCCGTCACGCGGCCACCCAGCACCGGCGAGCACAGGGCCAGCATCGCGCCGTGGGCTTCGGCTTCGCCCAGCAGCGACAGCATCAGGCCATGGCTGTCGATGATGCCGGTGGACGGTGAGAGCAAGGCGCCCACGCAGTGCAGTGCGGGCTCCATCGCCTGGGCTTCGGTCGCGCTCAGGCGCTGCAGGTCGTGCACGCCGTTGGCTTGGGCCGTCGCCTGCAGTTTGTCCAGTGCCGCCAGCTCGCTGGGCTGGGTGGCCACGATGAGCTTGCCGCAACGCTGGTGCGGCACATGGTGGCGCTGGCAATGCTCATACAAAAGCGCCTTGCCCTGCACGCACAACTGCGCCCGCAGCGAACCGGTGGGGTAGTAGATACCGGCGTGGATGACCTCGCTGTTGCGTGCGCTGGTACCGGTGCCGAAGGCGTTCTCGGCCTCCAGCACGATCACCTCGCGCCCGGCCAGCGCCAGCGCACGGGCCACCGCCAGGCCCACCACACCGGCGCCGATTACCACTGCATCGGCTTGCTCCAGCATGCTCAGATTCCGTTGGCGACCAGATCGGCCAGGGCCTTGCCGACCTGCGTGGTGTTGGCGGTGCCACCCAGGTCGGGCGTGCGGGGCCCGTCGCGCAGCACCTGTTCGATCGCGCGCAGGACGGCATCGTGCGCGTCGCGGTGGCCCAGAAAGTCCAGCATCATCGCCACGCTCCACACCATGGCCACCGGGTTGGCGATGTTCTGGCCGTAGATGTCGGGCGCCGAGCCATGCACCGGCTCGAACAGGCTGGGGAAGTTGCGCTCGGGGTTGAGGTTGGCGCTGGGCGCGATGCCGATGGTGCCGGTGCAGGCCGGCCCCAGGTCGGAAAGGATGTCGCCGAACAGGTTGGTGGCGGCCACCACGTCGAAGCGCTGGGGCTGTAGCACGAAGCGCGCGGCCAGGATGTCGATGTGCTGCTTGTCCCAACTGATGTCGGGGTGGCGGGCGGCGGCCTCGGCGGCGCGTTCGTCCCACCAGGGCATGGAAATCGCGATGCCGTTGCTCTTGGTGGCCACCGTGACGTGCTTGCGGGCGCGGGTGCGGGCCAGCGCGAAGGCGTAGTTCAGCAGACGCTCGCTGCCATGGCGGGTGAACACGTTCTCCTGCACCACGAACTCGCGCTCGGTGCCGCCGAACATCACGCCGCCCAGGGCGGTGTACTCGCCCTCGGTGTTTTCGCGCACGATGAGCATGTCGATCTCGCCGGGCTTGCGCCCCGCCAAAGGGCAGGGCACGCCTTCGAACAGCCGGGCCGGGCGCAGGTTGATGTACTGGTCGAACTCGCGCCGGAACTTCAGCAAACTGCCCCACAGCGACACATGGTCGGGCACCGTGGCCGGCCAGCCCACCGCACCGAAGAGCAGGGCATCCATGCCGCCGATCTGCGCCTTCCAGTCGTCGGGCATCATCTGGCCGTGCTGGGCAAAGTAGTCGCAACTGGCCCAC
>JANOAQ010000695.1:0-1545 GCA_031411195.1 Burkholderiaceae bacterium
TCGGTCGACAAGGCCAACGTGCTGGAGACCTTCCAGTTCTGGAAGGACGTGGTCACCGAGGTGCACGCCCAGTACCCCGATGTGGCGCTCGACCACATGTACGTCGACAACGCCGCGATGCAGCTGGTCAAGGCGCCCAAGGCCTTCGACGTGGTGGTCACCGGCAACATGTTCGGCGACATCTTGAGCGACGAGGCGGCCATGCTCACCGGCTCGATCGGCATGTTGCCCAGCGCATCGTTGGACAAAGCCAACAAAGGCCTGTACGAACCCAGCCACGGCAGCGCGCCCGACATCGCCGGTAAGGGTGTTGCAAACCCACTGGCTACAATCTTGTCTGTTGCCATGATGCTGCGCTACACCCTTAACCAGCCCCAAGCCGCCGACCGCATCGAGTCTGCGGTGAAGGCGGTGCTGTCCGCCGGTCTGCGCACCGGCGACATCTGGTCTGAAGGCACGCAGCGGGTGGGCACGCGCGAGATGGGCGCAGCCGTCGTGGCGGCGATTGTCGTGCAGTCCAGCGGCAAAACCACCACTTCGATTACCACGAGCTAGCCAGCACCGGATCGTCTCGCCCCCACGTGGACCCCGGCGAAACGAGCCGGGCACCAGCTGGGGTCCTGATGTACGTTGAAAGGTGAACGAGATGGCATTGCCCAAGAACCCGTTGGTCGGCCTGGTGGGCTGGCGCGGCATGGTCGGATCGGTCCTGATGGACCGCATGGCCGCCGAAAACGACTTTGCGCTGATCGAGCCGCTGTTCTTCAGCACCAGCAACGCCGGCGGCCGTGCGCCCACCCAGGCCAAGAACGAGACCCAGCTGCAGGACGCCTTCGACATCGGCGCGCTCAAGCGCTGCGATGTCATCGTCACCGCCCAGGGTGGTGACTACACCACCGAGGTCTACGCCAAGCTGCGCGCCGCCGGCTGGACGGGCCACTGGATCGACGCTGCGTCCACCCTGCGCATGGACGGCAGCGCGGTCATCATCCTCGACCCGGTCAACCTGCCGGTGATCCAGAGCGCGCTGGCCAAGGGTGGCAACACCTGGGCAGGCGGCAACTGCACCGTCAGCTGCATGTTGATGGGCGTGGGCGCGCTCTACAAGTCCGGCCTGGTCGAGTGGATGAGCACCCAGACCTACCAGGCCGCCAGCGGCGGCGGCGCGCAGCACATGCGCGAGCTGCTGACCCAGATGGGGACGCTCAACGCGGCGGTGAGGCCGCTGCTCGACAACCCGGCCAGCGCGATCCTGGACATCGACCGCCAGGTGGCCGACACCCAGCGCGGCCTGTCGGCGGAACAAACGCAGAACTTCGGCGTGCCGCTGGCCGGCAGCCTGATTCCCTGGATCGATGCCGACCGGGGCGACGGCACCAGCCTAGAAGAATGGAAGGGCGGCGCCGAGACCAACAAGATCCTCGGCCGCGCTACACCCATCCCGATCGACAGCCTGTGCGTGCGCGTCGGCGCCATGCGGTGCCACAGCCTGGCGCTGACGATCAAGCTGAAGCGGGACGTCCCGCTGGCCGACATCGAAACGCT